>CAZSWW010000121.1:0-4912 GCA_964611265.1 uncultured Sulfurimonas sp.
AAAGATGATGTTATCTCTTTGGAAAATGTTGATTATGATATCTCTATAATTTTAAGTGTAGTATATGAAAAAGATAAAATCTTAGAATCTGCAAAACTTGGTCTTAAAGAGTTAATTAAAAATAAAAAAGATTTTGTTATAGCAAATAACTTTGCAGATATAGCACAAAAAAGAGTTCATAAAAATATGAAAACTGTTTCTATGATACAAAGAGCTTTAAAAAGTGGAAATATTGTGTCTTATTTTCAACCAATAGTGGATAATAAAACAAAAGAGATAGTTAAGTATGAGTCACTTGTTCGTTTGATCGATGAATATGGAGAGGTTCTTTCACCATTTTTCTTTTTAGATACAGCGAAGAAAAGTAACTACTATGCACAGATAACTCAAAATGTTCTTAAACACTCTTTTTCTGTTTTAAAGATTTATGGGGTAAGTGTATCTATAAATCTTTCTGCATTAGATATTGAGCAAAAAACTACTCGGGAAAATATATTGCAACTTTTAGAGGAACATTCTGAAGATGCTTCTAGGATTGTGTTTGAACTTTTAGAAGATGAGAGTGTTAAAGAGTTTGAAGTGATAAAACAGTTTATTACAGATGTAAAAAAATATGGTGTAAAAATTGCGATTGATGATTTTGGGGCAGGGTATTCAAACTATGAAAGACTGCTTGATTATCAACCAGATATACTTAAAATCGATGGTTGTCTTATACGAAATATACAAACAAGTAGTTATTCGTTATCTGTTGTAAAAAGCATAGTTACTTTTGCAAAAGAACAAGGTATTCAAACTATTGCAGAGTTTATAGAAAATGAGGAGATTTTTAACATTGTAAAAGAACTTGGTGTTGATTTCTCACAAGGGTATTATTTTAATAAACCAGAACCGATTACACACTACATAGATTCGAAAGATTAAGAGAGATAGTATGTATAATTTTACTTTACTATATGTAGAAGATGATGTTGTATCACAAAAAATGATGAAAATGATGTTAGAAGATGAGGTAAAAGAGTTATATCAAGCATTTAATGGTGCAGAGGGTTTAGAGATATATAAAAAGCACAAACCAGATGTTATATTAACAGATATAAATATGCCTATCTTAAATGGTCTTGATATGTCTAAAGAGATTAAAAAAATAGATAAAGAACAACCTATCTTTGTTTTGTCAGCTTTTAGTGACAGAGAAATATTACTTAATTCTATCAATATTGGTATAGATCATTTTATACCAAAGCCTATTGATATGGATAATTTAATGGAAAAATTAGCTGAGATAGAAATATCTCTTCAAGAAAAACTAGATAAGCAAAAAGACAAAGATAAAGAGATAGAAAAATTATATAATTTAGCGTACTATGATAGTTTAACTAAGGTATATAATCGATTTTTCTTTATAAAAAAACTAAAAGAAACAGTTTTAATGGCTCAAGAAAATAATGATATTTTTTCATTATTATTTATAGATTTAGATGATTTTAAAATGATTAATGATACTTATGGTCATGCTGCTGGAGATAAAGTTTTGAAATCTGTTGCCAATAACATTAATAGTATTATTGGAAAAAAAGATGTTTTTTCTCGCCTTGGTGGGGATGAATTTGCTTTAATTGTTGACAATGTAAACGATAAAAAAACTCTTAACGAATTAGCAGATAAAATCTTAAAAGAGATAGCAAAAGATATTGAATTTGAAGGAGATGTATTTAATATATCTGCTAGTATAGGCATCAGTAGATTTGCAATAGATGCTGATACAGAGTCAACATTATTACACTCAGCAGATACTGCTATGTATAAAGCAAAAAAACTTGGTAAGTCAGCTTATTGTTATGTATAGTAAAGGATCAAATAGATGATAGATGAGTTATTAAAAAATTATCGTATAAAAAATACTTTAGCCATAGTATTTGTGTTGTTGGTATTGATTAGTTCATTTACAATTTCATATATAAATTACCAAAGTAATAAAAATATTTTATATCACGATATTGATCAAAAATTAAAAACTGTGGCTTTGAGTACAAAGTTTATTTTAGGGGATGATTTTTTTGATAAAGCAATAGAGTCTGATTCTATCTCAGAGGAGGAAGATAAACAAAATATTTTAAAATTATCTAAATTTATCAATAATCTTGATGTTGAATATGTTTATACTATGATTAAAAAAGATGATAAGATATATTTTACAAGCTCAAGTGCCAAAGATGATGAATTTAAAACGGACAATATGACAAAATATTTTGATAAATACGATGAAGCAACAAAGTTATTGCTCAATATATCAGAAAAAAAGCAAATAGCTTATGAAGAATCTACAGATAAATGGGGTTCATTTAGGACAGTATTTATTTCAGATAAAACTAAAAATGGTCAATCTTACATTATAGGGGCTGATATAAAAATAGATTTGATTAAAGAAAAGTTAAATCAATTTGTTACCAATATAATACTAGTCCAATCGATTATTTTACTTGTACTTTTAGTATTTGCTTTTTATTTTATAAAGATTTCTAAGCAAGAGTTAAAAGATATTAAACTAATTAACGATAAATTAGATAACGAGATAAAAGAAAAAACACTAGAATTATCTACGATAAATAACTCTTTGGAAAAAATGGTAAAAGATGAAGTATCTAAAAATAGGCAAAAAGATAAACAGCTAATAAAACAAAGTAAATTTGTTCAAATGGGTGAAACAATATCGATGATAGCACATCAATGGCGACAACCTTTAAACACTATAAGTGCATCAGTTAATCTAATCATTTTACATATGAAGATGGGGAGTTTTGATGAAGAAAAATTAGAAGACACTATACCTAGCATAAGTGAAAATGTACAATATTTAAGCACTACTATAGATAATTTTATAGATTTTTTCAGACCTCAAGAGGAGATGAAAGTAAGTGATTTTGAGACCATTGTAGATAAGGCTTTGTCTTTAAATAAATATATATTGGATAACAATAAAATAGAAGTAGTTGTTAATAAAATAAATATTGAAGATTTTTCAACCTATGAAAATGAATTAGTGCAAGTTTTATTAAATATTTTTAAAAATGCTAAAGATGCACTAAAAGAAAAAGATATTCAAGATGCTAAGCTTATTATTAGCATAGATAACAATAAAATAAATATCGAAGATAATGCAGGTGGGATAGATGAAGATATAATCAACAAGATTTTTGATCCATATTTTTCTACAAAAGGGAAAAACGGTACAGGACTTGGGTTATATATGAGTAAGGTTATTATAGAGGAACATTGTCAGGGTGAACTATATGTTGCAAATACAGATAATGGTGCTAGATTTACAATAACAATACCAACAAAGGCTAATCTATGACAAAAAGTATAAGTTTAGTTATCCTAATGGCTTTACTATATTATGGTAGTGGAGTGGTTAGTCTTGATCTACTTAATGCTAATAAAATCATCTCTATAGGTGTTTTTATACCCGAGGGCATTGCACTAGCTTTTGCTATCTATTTTGGTAAAAAAGTTGTACCAGGGATATTTATAGGTCAGTTTGTGTTAGCATATACTCATACTATAGCACCTTTTTCAGCTTTAGCAATTGCTTTTATAAATAGCACAGAAGCTATCTTGGGGATATATCTGTTTAAAAAATTTAAACTTTCAAAAGATATGCAAAAATTTAGAGATATTTTATCGCTTTTTGCCCTTATTGTTTTTATACTTCAACCATTTAGTGCTGTTGTATCAAATGTTGTACTATTGTTTGGAGATGAGATAACACATAGTGAATTTTACAATTCTATATTTTCTTGGTGGTTTGGAAATGTTATGGGGCAGTTACTTTTTACACCATTTTTATTGATAATTTTTAGTAATTATAAAAATATAAATGTTTTAGAATATATTTTATATGCAATAGGGTATATTTTATACCTTTTTGTTTTAGAAGTGGTGTTTGATATACAAAATGCATTTTTGATGATGAGTTTAAGTGTGTCTGTTATTGTTATCATAATAGTAAAAAAAGATATGGTTCTTGCTAGTTTTTTAAGTATTGTTATCGCTATACTAGATCATCTTTTTATCCATATTGGGGTAGGGGCTTTTGTATCTGAGTCGCTACTTAATAATACGATTAATTTTAACCTTTATCTGTTGTCGCATATAATGATAGTTTGGATTATTGGTATTTTATTTGAAGAGAGAAAAAGGCATGTATCTTCCTTAAAAGAGACTATCCGTAAAGAGGTTAAGAAAAACAAAGAGCAACAACTTTTTATGCTTCAACAAAATAGACTCGCTCAAATGGGTGAACTTATAGGTATGATAGCCCATCAATGGAGACAACCACTAAATAATCTATCTTTGATAAATCAAGTAGTAATTGCAAAATATCAAGCAGATAAATTAGACGATGATGTTATGGGATATTTTAAGGAAAATTCAAAAAAGCAGATTGATTTGATGTCTAACACCATTGACGATTTTAGAAACTTTTTCAAAAATGAAGATGAAAAACAGGATTTTTCTCTTAGTGAAGTTATATCAAATGCTATAAAGATGACAGAACCTATCTTTAAGAAAAATCAAATATCAGTTTTATTTGATGATAAAAAAGAGTATATGGCATTTGGTCTTTCAAATTCATTAATTCAAGTTATCTTAAATATTATAAATAATGCTAAAGATGCATTGATTGAGAATGAGATAGAAGATAAAAAAATCTATATAGATATTGTAGAAGATGAAGATGGTATAATCATAAACATAAAAGATAATGCTGGTGGTATTGATGAGAGTATTATAGATAAGATTTTTGATCCATATTTTTCAACAAAACAGTCTAAAAATGGAACAGGTTTAGGTTTGTATATGTCTATGATGATTTTAGAAGAACAGATGCAATGGAAGTTAAAAGTTT
>CAZSWW010000122.1:0-4895 GCA_964611265.1 uncultured Sulfurimonas sp.
ATACAAATAAAGGTAATTTAGTTGCAGTTATAAGTGATGGAACAGCAGTTTTAGGTCTTGGAGATATTGGGCATTTGGCATCTAAGCCTGTTATGGAGGGGAAGGGTGTTTTATTTAAATCTTTTGCAAATGTAGATGCAGTAGATATAGAACTAAATACTAAAGATACAGAGGAACTTATAAAGATAATATCTTCTATGGCAGATAGTTTTGGTGGGATTAATCTTGAAGATATTTCAGCACCAAGATGTTTTGAGATAGAAACAAGACTAAAAGAGATTTGTAATATCCCAGTTTTTCATGATGACCAACATGGAACAGCAGTTATAACAACAGCTGGACTTATGAATGTTTTAGAGATGAGTGGTAAAAATGTTGAGGATTTAAAAGTTGTTGTTATCGGTGCTGGTGCTGCTGGAATTGCTTGTGCAAAAATGTATAAACATTTAGGTGTTAAAAATATAACTATGCTTGATTCAAAAGGTGTTATACATAGTGGTAGAGATGATTTAAACAAGTATAAGCAACTTTTTGCATTTGATACTGAAGATAGAACACTAGAAGATGCTATGAAAGATGCAGATATGGTTTTAGGACTTTCAAAAGCAAATCTTATAACATCTGAGATGGTTAAAACTATGTCAGATAAAAACCCAATCATTTTTGCTTGTGCAAACCCAAATCCTGAGATACTACCACCTGTTGCAAAAGATGCAAGAGCAGATATCATCATAGGAACAGGAAGAAGTGACTATCCAAATCAAGTAAACAATGTTTTAGGTTTTCCACAAATTTTTCGTGGTGCATTAGATGTAAGAGCAACTAAGATAACTGAGAACATGAAACTATCTGCTGCAAAAGCATTAGCATCTTTAGCTAAAGAGGAAGTTCCAGATCATGTTAAAAAAGCACATGGTAGAGGTGACGATATGAAGTTTGGACATGAGTATATCATCCCATCACCATTTGATAGAAGAGTTTTAGTGTATGTTGCATCTGCTGTTGCAAAATCTGCTATAGAAGATGGAGTAGCAAGAGTTAAAGATTTTGATTTAGATGTTTATAAAGTTAAGCTTGAAAGACTTGCACAACATTTAGATGGTAAAATCTAAATAGTTACATTAGCATCGTCTAGTGGTTGCTCAAGAGGTTCACTAAAGTAGTACCCTTGAGCATAAGTAGAACCGATGCTTTTTAGCTTTAGTGCTATCTCTCTTGATTCTACAAATTCAGATACTGTTTTCATATCCATTCCATTTGCAAACTCTTTTATACTCTTTAGCATATGAAATTTTCTTTTACTTGTAACTATCTCTTTTACTATTGAACCATCAATCTTTACTATATCGATATCTAATTCAGAAAAGTATGAAAAGTTAGAGTAACCAGTCCCAAAATCATCTATAAGTATAAATGAACCATATGTATGTAGTTTATTTATAAATTTTTTAACAACATTCATGTTATCTAAATGTTCAGATTCTAAGAGTTCTATATCTATTTTTGCATTTGTGTTTTTGTACTTTTCAAGTAAATCAAACAACATATCTGTAATCTTTTTATCTAATATATCTTGCATAGACATATTAACAGAGAATCTATATTGAGGATGACTTATAGCTGTTAGTATCGTTTTTTCAATCATGATTTTAGTTATTTCATGGTATTGCGAACTTTTTTGAGCTATCTCCAAAAATCTAAATGGTGGTAAAATCTCCCCATTGTCAAGTTTTAGCCTTACTAGAGCTTCGTATTTTTCGATTTTTGATGTTTGTAGGTTAACAATTGGTTGAAAAAATGGAACAATTCTATCATCTAAGATAGCTTCTTTTATGATTTGAACAGTTTTCATATTTTCTTCTACATTTTGTTTAAGATGTTGAGATTCATTAAATACACATATATTTGATTTGTTAGATTTTTTGATCTGTTTCAATGCTAAATCTGCATTTTCAAGTAAAGGTTTTACATTGTTTATAGCTATATTTACTCTTAATTCTATTTTGATATTATTTATAATGAAAGTATGTTTAACTATAGAATTTTCTAAATCATTTGATATTTTTAAAATTCTACTTTCACTTATCTCGTCAAATACTATACCAAATTCGTCACCATCTATTCTATAGATAGATGATTCATAAGAAACTTTAATTTTATCTTTTATAAATTTTGAAATCTCTTTTAAAAGTATATTTCCTATATCATTTCCATAGATATCATTTATATATCTAAAATCATTAATATTCATTATCATCAATGATGGATTTTTAAATTTAGTTACATCTTCTATATCTAATTCAAATTTTCTTCTATTGTAAAGTTCTGTTAATTGATCGTAAGTGTGAGAATGTTCTAAAGATATATATGTATCTTGTAATTTTTTGTTTTCTCTTTGGTATTTTAGGAGTAAAACAATAATTGTTACAAAAGATAAGAAAAACAGTATAAATAAAATTGTAGCAAACTCATCTAATGCTTTCACATCATGTAATGATATTTGGGAGAATCTTTTTTTTATGATGTGAATTCTTTGATGTGTAGCTTGATTTTCAAGTATCTTTTTTGTAACTTCTATAAATGGTGGATAATTTTTCATAAGAAAAGTAGTATGAAGATTAAAAGTAGATATATACTGCTGAACAGCTTTATCTTTAGAGTCTGATTTTAGTAAATAATCATTTTTAGATAGATAAACTAAGTCTTGTAGTTTTTTAGCATCATTGAAATGTTTTAAAATTATTCTAGCTTTTAGTAACTCTTTTTGACTATAATCTTCAAGTATTTTTCCGTTATCTATATGTCTACTTAAAAAAAGTAAAGAGTTTTTTACACCTGCATTGATTCTTAGAAAAATATCAATATTTTGTAAATTTTCTTTCATACATTTTTGAAGGTAGTTTACATTGTCTTTCACATCTACATAACTACTATCTAAAAGGACTTTTGAATTTTGTAATTTTTTATAGTTTTGTTTAAGTTTTTTATTTGCGATAGCTATATTATCTTGATTTATGTAAACATAAATACTATTTTTTAGTATTAGATTTGTTATATCTATAAAACTATTTTCAAGATTATTTATATTGATTAAGAATTCTCTTTGTTTTTGAGTAAACTCTTTTTGTATAAAGTAAAAATTTACTACAGCTATAGATGATACTATTCCTGCAATGATAAATATGAAAAGAAGTTTTGAAACTTTCAAATTTCATCCAATATTTTTGGTTGTTCGCCTGTTAATGATTCTAAAAACTTAACTAAAGAGTTAATATCATCATCAGAGATTATGATACCAAGATTATGTTTTGTCATAGCTTGTATAGCACTTTGTAAATTTTTTGCACTTGCATCATGAAAATATGGAGCTGTTTGTTGTATATTTCTTAATGATGGAACTTTGAAAACATTTTTATCTGAAATATCATGTGTTACATCACTTCTATCTGGATATTTTTTATCTGTAGAATACTCAACAAAAATACCCATTTTTTGAAAAGAATTACCACCTATATTTATACCATTATGACAAGTTATACATCCATAATGCTTGAAAATTTTATAGCCTTTTTGCTCATCTTTAGTTAATTTATCTTCACCTTTTAAATATCTATCAAATTTTGAATTTGGTGTAGTTAATGCTTTTTCAAACTCTACAATAGCTTCTAAAATAAGATCATATTTTATGTAGTTTACACCAAACACTTTTTTAAACTCTTTTTTATATAAAAGAGAGTTATTAATTCTTTGTTCAATAGATTTTTTGTTCATATTATGTTCTGCTGGATTGTTTAATGGTCCATCAGCTTGTTCTTTAAGATTTTCTGCTCTTCCATTCCAAAACTGAACAAAGTTATATCTAGCATTCAAAACAGTTGGGGATTGTATGTTTCCTTTTCTTTGTGCAAAACCAAGAGAAACATCACGAGCATCAGCTCCTCCATTAAAAACATTGTGGCAAGATAAGCAAGAAGTAGATTTATCTTTTGAAAGAATAGGGTCAAAAAATAAACTCTTACCAAGAAGAGCTTTTTCTTTATCGTAATCGATTTTTAACGGTATCGGAGAAATAGGCTCTTTAGCATTTAAAATAATAAAAATTGTTATAAGGATAATTGATTTCAACATAATTTTATATTATACCTAATCTAGTCTTTAATTACTCTTTGAAATAGTTTAAGACCCATTTTGGCTTTATAGTCTAAAGCATAAGATATATGTTCTAAATAGTTTAGTATATCTTTTTTATCAATATTTGTTTTTATAGAAGCTTTGTTTAATAAATATTGTGGAATTTTTATTTTTTGTTTTAAAAATTGTTTTTCAATATTTTTATATAACTGTTTATCTTTATGGTAGCAAAGTAATGCAAAAACAAAAGGTAAATTGTACTTGTTATTCCACTCTTTTGCTAAATCTATATAATTAGTGTTTTGTAAGTAATATTTTAATGCTTTATCACCAATAATCACCTCTCCATTTATATTTAAAATCTTAGCTAGTTTATTTGAAGTTGCTGAATCTGAGTCTATTTTATTTTTAGTATTTGGTATAACAAGAACACTTAAAACCTCTTTTTTAGCAACTATACCAAGGTTGATATATTTATGTTTTTTTACTTTTATACTAGATATAAAAGCCCCATCAACTCTTTTTGATAAGAACTCATTGTTTATATAAGATGGTACACCATTTTTATATTTTGCACTAGAATTTTTTTTCATATATACATGAAAAGGTAGTAAATTAAGATAGTCTATTTTTCCAAAAATCATTATTTAACTTTCGTTTATAGGTAGGGAGACAAGGGAAAAATCCCTTGTGACTATGTTAGTGTAACATAGGTGCTAAAAGGCACATAAGCATAAATGCGATTATAAGCTTATTCATAGTAT
>CAZSWW010000123.1:0-4875 GCA_964611265.1 uncultured Sulfurimonas sp.
TTTGTTCTAGCAGTTTTTTACCATCTAGGTTTAGTGGTTTTTTAGTGTCGCATCCAAGTAATACAAATAAAACAAGGAAACTGATTAATAATTTTATAAACAAAATATACCCTTTGTATTTTAATAATTAGTATATATCATAATTATAATAAATATATCTTTATATTATAGTTATGTTTATGAGTAAAAAAGTAAGTTATAGTATAATTTTAAAAAACTAACGAGTTTAACTAATGCAAGACAACCTATACAACCTAGCCTTTGAAAGAAGCATACTAAGTTCTATCATCTTTGAACCTGAACAGTTTGATGAACTAAGTACGGCTTTAAAAAGTGATGATTTTTACCTACCTGCTCATCAAGATATTTTTAATGCTATGAACTTTCTTATGCAAAAAGATGAGCCTATAGATGAAGAGTTTATCAAAAAAGAGCTTATCAAAATTAAAAAATTTGATGAGAGTGTTATGCTTGACATACTATCAGCTAACCCCATCTCAAACACTACAGCTTATGTAAATGAGGTAAAAGACAAATCTCTAAAACGACATCTTTTAACACTAACTACAGAGATAAAAAGAGTAACAGTAGAAGAGGAACTACCAAGTGCAGAAGTTATAGATATAGTTGAAAAAAAACTATACGACATAACACAAGATAACCAAACCTCAGACTTTAAAGATTCCCCAACTATGACAGCTGATACCATGGCTTACATAAATGAGATGCGAGAAAGAGGCGATAATATACTCGTAGGGGTAGATACTGGTTTTACAGAACTAAACAAGATGACTACTGGTTTTGGTAAAGGGGACTTAGTTATTATCGCTGCTAGACCTGCAATGGGAAAAACTTCTTTTATACTAAACACAGTAAATTCACTTATAACAAACGGTAAAGGTGTAGCATTTTTCTCACTAGAGATGCCAGCTGAACAGTTGATGCTTAGGATGCTTTCCATCCAAACATCTATACCTTTACAGAAACTTCGTGTTGGTGATTTGACTGATGAGCAAAATATCTCTTTAAATAATGCCATAGCTAAGATGAATGATGCAAAGCTTTTTGTTGATGATCAAGGTAGTATAAATATCAACCAACTAAGAAGTAAACTAAGAAAACTTAAAAACCAACATCCAGATATAGAGATAGCAGTTATCGACTACTTACAAATCATGAGTGGTGTTGGAACTCAAGATAGACACTTGCAAGTAAGTGAAATCTCTCGTGGACTAAAGATGTTAGCTCGTGAGCTTAATATGCCCATAGTAGCACTCTCCCAGCTAAACCGTGGACTAGAAAGTCGTAACGACAAACGACCGATGCTAAGTGACATCCGTGAGTCTGGTTCGATAGAGCAAGATGCCGATATCATTTTGTTTGTTTATCGTGATGATGTTTACCTTTACAAAGAGGAAAAAGAGAGAGAAAAAGCAGCAAAAGCAGAGGGTAAAGAGTTTGTAAGTGAGTATGTAGAAAAAGAGGAAGAAGATGCTGAGATAATCATAGGAAAACAAAGAAATGGACCAACAGGTCATGTAAAACTTGTTTTTCAAAAGAAACTTACCCGTTTTGTGGATGCACCATCTTTTTCAAAAGGGATTGAAACAGTTTATGAAAATGTAGATACAACATCTGCTAACATAGATATAGGACAAAATGATACTATCTCAATGCCACCACTTTAAAAATCTATAAAATTTATTTTTTTATAGTATAATTATTGATGGCAAAAATTGATAAAATAAAAGAAACAATATCTTTAGCAAAGTATGCTTTAGGTATTTTGTTGGGCTTAATATTTGGTATGACAGGTTGGCTTGTTTCTTCATATAAGTTAGCTGACTCATTACTGATAGTAGTTACTTTTATTTTAATCGCAATATTTGTAAATTTTAGTATTCTTTTATTAAAATATATTTTAAATAAGATAGAATCTTTAGAGGAGATGTAGTGAATGAAGTTATAATGTATGCTACAGTATTCATGGTATTTGGTTTTTCAATATATATGATTAAAGAATTTAAGAATTTTTTTAAACATCAAATTTAGTTTTAAAAATAGGCTTATTTATTCTTTTCTTTTTTAAAATAATTATTTCAAATATTTAAAAAATGAAACTAGAAAAAGTCCCACTTTTTAGTACAAAAAAGGACTTTTTCTATTTTTTAGTAGGATGTCTTTTTATCCTAACTTATTCACTTCTTATAGAGTACCAAAACTTTAAAAATCTTACAAGATTTGATACCGCCATGGTAAAAGCTGTCGTTATAAAACAGTATGTAAAATCAAAAGATGCAAAAACATACCAAGTCTTAAAACTAAAAAGTGATAAGGGTTTTACTTTTTATACAACGGCTAAAACCTCCTTAGAAAATGTTGTTGGTAAGGAAATAACTTTAGAAATATTTACAGATAAGATAACATTTTTTAAGTTTTTTACATACTTCTATGCTTATAGTTATGTTAAAAATATACCACAAACTACAACTTTAAAAGAGCATCTAAATGCAAAACTTGATGAGATTCATAGTGATAAAAATATATCAAATATCTACAAAGCACTCTACAGTGCATCCCCACTTAACAAAGATTTGCAAACTATATTTTCATCTTTAGGGGTGTCGCATCTTTTTGCCATAAGTGGTTACCATTTGGGAGTTTTGAGTGGGTTAATTCTTTTTATGTTTAAATACCCTTACATTTTTTTTCAAGATAGATTCTTTCCATACAGAAACTCAAAACGGGATATTTTTCTTCTAATCTCAGGCATTTTACTTTTGTATCTACTTTTTTTAGATTCGCCACCATCTTTGCTTCGTGCTTATTTTATGCTTATCATTGGATTTGTTCTATATGATAGAGGGATTGAGATAGTTTCGATGCAAACTCTACTTGTGAGTTTGCTTCTTTTGTTGTCATTTTTTCCTAAGCTCTTTTTCTCTTTAGGTTTTTGGTTGTCAGTTAGTGGGGTATTTTATATATTTTTATACCTTTTAGAGTTTAAAAATATCTCTAAAATTTGGCAGTTTATATTGATGCCTGTTTGGGTTTACTTGATGATGTTGCCATTTTCACTTAGTATATTTGGTAACTTTAGTCTTTATCATCCTCTTTCTATAGTTTGGACACTTCTTTTTACTCTTTTTTACCCACTTAGTATATTTTTGCATCTTATAGGATTTGGTGATTTGCTAGATGTTATTTTAAACCACTTTATATTTTTAGATAGTCATAGCATCACAGTTCATTTAGAAATCATCTTTTTGTATATAGCTATATTTTTATCTTTTTTAGCACTATTTAAAAGGTATTTTATCTATGTTTTACTTTTTTATAATCTAGGTATTTTAACTTATGCTACAATTCATTTATGAAATATCTACTATTAATCTTTATACTTTTTTTTAGTGCTTGTAGTGTCAAAGAGTATCAGCAAACTAAAACTAAGATAGTTATCATAAAATCACCCAAATTAAAGTTTACAGATGTTGGTTATCTACGAAATAGTGATGATGCAGTTGAGTTAGAACTCTTTAGTGCAGGTGTAGCTATAGAGAAGATAAGCATAAACCATCTTATATGTATAAGTTCTGGATGTATGACTAAGCAAGGTTTTAACCAAGACTATCTAAACAGTGCTTATCCTAGCAATATTTTGCAAAATATACTTTTAGCAAAACCTATTTATGATGCTATGAGCATAGTAAAAACATATGATGGTTTTGAGCAGTATATAGAAAATGAAAATGTAGATATAAAATATCAAGTAACCAAAAATGTTATTTACTTTAAAGATAGAAAAAATCATATTATTATAAAAATAAAGGATACAAAATAATGTCAAGTAATAAATTTGTAGGAGCTCATTGTTCAGCTTCTGGTGGAGTTTTTAATGCAGTACAAAATGCTGTAGATATAGGTGCAAAAGCATTTGCTCTTTTTACAAAAAACCAAAAAAGATGGGATGCTAAACCATTAGATGAAAAAACTATAAAAAAGTTTAAAGATGCATTAGCAGAGAGTGGCATCCAAGCTAAACATATACTTCCACATGATAGTTACCTTATAAACTTAGGTAATCCAGATGATGAAAAACTAGAAAAATCAAGAGTAGCTTTTATAGATGAGTTAGAGAGATGTGAACAACTTGGACTTGACCGTCTAAATTTTCACCCTGGTAGCCACTTGGTAAAACTAACAGCAAAACAAAAAAAAGATGAAGCTTATTTAAAAGAGGTAGAAGAACATTGTCTTGATGTGATTATAGAGTCTATAAATATAGCACTTCAAAAGACTAAAAATGTATCAGCAGTTATAGAAAATACAGCAGGACAAGGTACAAATCTTGGTTATACTTTTGAACAACTTGCATACATCATAGATGGTGTTGAAGATAAAAGTCGAATTGGTGTTTGCATCGATACTTGCCACCTTTTTGTATCAGGTTACGACATAAGAACAAAAGAAACTTATGATGCTACTTGGGCAGAGTTTGAAAAAGTTGTAGGGTTTAAATACCTTATGGGGATGCATATCAATGACTCTAAACCACCATTAGGTAGTAAAAAAGATAGACATCACTCTTTAGGTGAAGGTGAGATAGGACTTGATGCTTTTAGATTTATAATGAATGATAAAAGAATGGATGATATCCCACTTGTTCTTGAAACTATAGATGATACTATTTGGAAACAAGAGATAGAGATGCTTTACTCGTTTGAGAAATAAGATGTATAAGAAAGGGTTCATTTGTATTTGATGAACTCTTTAAATGTGTATAAAAACTTTATATTTAAACTTCCCAACCAATTAAGCAGAAATTAAGCCCTACTTTCCTATAATTCCCATCCACAAACAGAGGCACCCAACACA
>CAZSWW010000124.1:0-4870 GCA_964611265.1 uncultured Sulfurimonas sp.
ATATTTAAACCATTATCTTATATAATTTTTCATCCAACTTAAATAAAAAGGGTGCAAACAATATGATCGCAACTATACTAAAAAGAGATGGCTTAGAAGAAAGGTTTTTATCTTTTAAGATTGAGGACGCGATTAAAAAAGCTTTTAAAAGTGAAAATGTTGTGTATGATAACTCTATCTTTTTGACTGTAATGGAATCTTTAAAAGATAAACATATTGTCGCAGTTGAAGATATTCAAGACATTATAGAAAAAGAGTTATACAAAGCAAATTACTTTAATGTTATGCGTTCTTTTATGCTCTATAGACATATACATAAGATGCAAAGGGAACACTTTTTAGAAGAAGATACTACATATATAAACTCAACTCAAACCATAGAAGAGTACATAAACGGTAGTGATTGGAGAATAAAAGCAAATTCAAATACAGGTTACTCAAATGCTGGACTTGTAAACAATACTGCTGGAAAGGTTATAGCAAACTATTGGTTAGATAAAATCTACTCTAAAGAGGAAGGTTATGCTCATAGAAATGGAGATTATCATATACACGATTTAGACTGCTTAACTGGTTATTGTGCAGGATGGAGTCTTAGGGTTTTACTAGATGAGGGGTTTAATGGTGTTCGTGGTAGAGTTGAGAGTAATGCACCTAAGCATTTTCGTGAAGCTTTAGGGCAAATGGCAAACTTTTTAGGCATACTACAAAGTGAATGGGCTGGAGCTCAAGCATTTTCATCATTTGACACTTATCTAGCACCTTATGTTTTTAAAGATAAGCTATCATTTAAAGAGATAAAAAAAGCTGTAAGAAGTTTTATATATAACCTAAATGTTCCTGCTCGTTGGGGACAATCACCTTTTACAAACATAACTATTGATTGGGTAGTTCCAGATGATTTAAAAGAACAAATCCCTACATCAAAACAGATGCATCTTTTTAAAGATATAGAAGATGCTAAGTTAGAAGAAGAGATTAGAAAAAGAGGAGGTAATTCGCTTAAAAATGTAACTTATAAATATTTTCAAAAAGAGATGAACCAGATAAATAAAGCTTTTTATGAAGTGATGACAGAGGGCGATAAAACAGGTCAGCCATTTACTTTTCCAATTCCAACAGTAAATATTACAGAAGATTTTGATTGGTATGGGGAAAATACAGATTTGCTTTTTGAAAATACTGCAAAAATAGGTTCATCATATTTTCAAAACTTTATAGGTTCTCAATATAAAAAAGATGATAATGGCAAGTTAGTTCCAAATGAGGATGCTTACAAACCAGGTCATGTTAGAAGTATGTGTTGTAGGTTACAACTTGATTTGAGAGAACTTCTCAGACGGGGTGGTGGCTTATTTGGTAGTGCTGAGATGACAGGAAGTATAGGTGTTGTTACCCTTAATATGGCTAGATTAGGTTTTTTACATAAAGGGGATAAAGAAGCACTTTTTTTTCGCATCAATCAACTTATGGAGTATGCAAAAAGCACTTTAGAAAAAAAACGAGTATTTATCCAAGAGATGTATGACAGGGGACTCTTTCCATATACAAAACGGTATCTAAATGGTTTTAATAACCATTTTTCAACTATAGGGGTAAATGGTATAAATGAGATGATAAGAAATTTCACCTCAGATACCTATGATATTAGTTCAGATTATGGTATAAAATTAGCAAGTGAAGTTTTAGACTATATGCGAACTAAAATGGTAAAATTTCAAGAAGAAAGTGGAAATTTATATAATCTTGAAGCTACTCCTGCTGAGGGAACAACATATAGATTTGCAAAAGAGGATAAGAAAAGATACGGCAATTCAATACTTCAAGCTGGGATGGATGATAATATCTACTATACTAATTCATCTCAGATTCCAGTTGATTTGACAGATGATCCATTTGAAGCTTTAACACTTCAGGATGATTTACAGTGTAGATATACAGGTGGTACAGTTTTACATCTATATATGCAAGAAAAAGTTAGTTCAACTGAAGCTTGTAGAAAGTTAGTTAAAAATGTTATATCAAATTTTAAACTTCCATATATAACTGTAACACCACTTTTTTCAGTATGTCCAAAACATGGTTATATCTCAGGTGAATATGAGTATTGTCCAAAATGTGATGATGAATTACTAAATAAATTTAAAGAGGAAAAAAGATTATGAGCAAAGAAGAAGTTTTACAAACTCTAAGAGACAAAAGACAAAAATGCACAGTTTATACAAGAGTTATGGGTTATCATAGACCTGTAGAAAGTTTTAACATAGGAAAAATAGGTGAGCATAAACAAAGAAAACAGTTCACTGAACAATAAAAATATATATGATATAACAAAATTCACACATCTTGATTATCCAAACCATCTATCTTGTATAGTATGGTTTAGTGGATGCAATATGAGGTGTGATTATTGTTATAACAAAGATATAGTATTTAGTAAAAATGGTAATTATGATTATAAAGATGTTTTAAACTTTTTAAAAACCCGTTTAAATCTTTTAGATGCTGTAGTTCTCTCTGGTGGTGAAGCAACCACATATAATTTAGTTGAATTTTGTCAAGCTATAAAAAAGCTTAAATTTAAAATAAAACTAGATACAAATGGGATAAACTATAAACAAGTAAAAGAACTTTTAGATTTAAATTTGCTTGATTATATAGCACTTGATTATAAAGCACCAAAAGAGAAATTTACTAAAATTACACACTCTAGTAAATATGATGAATTTTCCAAAACATTAAATTTACTTATAAGTTTAGATGTAGATTTTGAAGTAAGGACAACTCTTCATAATGATTTACTTGATGAAAATGATATAAATACAATTATAAAAGATTTATCAAGTAGAGGGTACAACAAAAGTTACTATATACAAAATTTTCAAGATACAGGCGATAATATAGCAAATATTACCTCACCGATAAAAAAATTTGATACTTCAAAACTCTCTAATAATCTAAATATAATTTGGCGTTGAGTATAATACACTTATGTTAAAACAATACCAAGAAGCGATAGAAAAAAGCAATATAGTTTCAAAAACAGATGTTAATGGTATTATCACTTTTGTAAATGATGAATTTTGTAATATTTCTGGATATACAAAAGAGGAGCTTATTGGTAAAAATCATAATATTGTTCGTCATCCTGATGTCTCACAAAAAGTTTTTGAAAAACTATGGAAAACTATAAAAAGTAAAAAAACATATAAAGCTACTGTTAAAAATAAAGCAAAAGATAAAACAACTTTTTATGTAAATACAACTGTTATACCCATACTTGATGAAAATAATAACATAGAAGAGTTTATAGCAATAAGGTATGATGTAACAAGAGAGATGATTTATAAACAAAATTTAGAACAAAAAGACAAAGAGTTAGAAGAGTTAAATAAAACTCTTGAAAAACGAGTAGAATACAAAACAAAAGAGCTAAAAAAACTAAATGAAACATTAGAAAGCAGAATTAAAGAGGAGATTGCTAAAAATGAAGAGAAACAAAAGATAATGTTTTGGCAATCAAGACTTGCAAGTCTTGGAGAGATGATAGCAAATATTGCACATCAATGGAGACAACCATTAACAGAGTTAAACTTGTTACTATTTAGTCTTAAAAAATCAATAAACAATGCAAATCATGAAGAGTTAGATAATCTATACAACGAAAGTAAGCTACTTATACAAAATATGTCAACAACTATAGAAAATTTTACAAATTTTTTTAAACCAGATAAGGAAAAATACTATTTTAAATTGGCAGATAGTATAAATGAGTCTATAAATATTTTAGATAAAACTATAAAAAAAGAGGGTATTTGTATAAATACTAATTTTGAAGATGTCAAAGTTCTTGGAATTTCAAATGAATTAACTCAGGTTATTATAAATCTTATACAAAATTCAAAAGATGCATTTAACAAAAACAATACTAAAAAAAAGATAATAAATATTAATATAGTTACAGATGATGAGTTTGTAACTATAAGATTTCAAGATAATGCTGGGGGTATTGATAAAAAAGATATTGATAAAATTTTTGAACCATATTTTACTACCAAACATAAATCTGCAGGTACAGGGTTGGGGCTTTTTATGTCAAAAATGATATGCGAAAAAAGTTTAAATGCTTCTATAAATGTAGAATCGTCAAAAGGTTTTACAACATTTACTATAACTATGCAACTTTAGGAGATAAAGATTTATGTTAAAAAATAAATTTTTGAAAAGTTTAAAAATATTGTTAGTAGAAGATGAAAAAAATTTATCTTTACTTTTGAAAAATGCGATAGGCGATACTTTTAGAAGTTTTCTTATCGCTAATGATGGTGTAGAGGGTTTAAAAATGTACAATGAAATTTCCCCTGATATCATCATAACAGATATTATGATGCCAAATAAAACAGGTTTAGAAATGGCTAAAGAGATTAAAAAAATTGATGCAGATTCAAATATAATCATCCTTAGTGCTTTTAGTGAAGTAGATAAACTCTTGACAGCTATAGATGTTGGAGTTATTAAGTATTTTATAAAACCTTTCGATCCAGATGAACTTTTAGAATATATAAATTCATTAGATAAAAAGATATCTAAAAAAATTATAAATTTAAAAGACTCTTTTGTATTTAATAAAAATACTAAAAGTTTATATAAAGAAAATAAATACATAAAACTTTCTAAAAGAGAAACTTCGTTTTTAAATTTATTAATTAAAAATTACGAACAAGGCATTTTAACTGTTGAATATAAAGATATAAAACTTTTTCTTTGGAATGAGATGGTTAGTGATGAACGACTACGAACTTTTGTAAAAAGATTTAGGGACAAAACTTCAAGAGATTTGATTGAAAATATCAAGGGAATAGGTTATCAG
>CAZSWW010000125.1:0-4708 GCA_964611265.1 uncultured Sulfurimonas sp.
CATAAAGGGGCAATCTGCAAAGTATCTATTCCTTAACTCTACTAGTAGAGCCTTCGGAAATAGCTACTTCACATCTTACCCCTTTATGACTTACTGTTATACTTAAGTTTGTTTTGAAATGGCAATACTATCTTGACTTAATCCAGATTTTGCTAAAATTATAGAAATAAAATTTTTATGAAGGAGATAGATGTTTGATTTTATGGATGAAGATTGGTTTATTATAACTTTAGAGGTGTTTTTTTTAATTTTTATTATTTATGATGCGAGGCAGTATTTTCTTACCAAAAAGAAAGAGTATTTAACAAACATAGTATTAACCATAGGTTTTGCTATTTGGACACTTTACCCTATGTATATAAGTTATTTTAAATGGGATGAAACTCAAAAACAAGATGTTTTAAAAGCTTGTGAAAAAGAGGATAATGTTACTTTGTGCAAATGTATAGATGGTGGTTTATTTAAGGAATATGGTTTTGAAGAGTTGAAAAATTTAGATGAAACAAAATTAAAAGAGTTTAAAAAAGATGCAAAAGAGGATTGCTTAGATGATGGCTGGTTCTAAAATTTCTTGTATAGGTATTGTAGGTGATGGTTGTGGTGGTGGACGAGAGTTTGTTATAGAAGATGATGAGTTGTTTGCTTATGACCCTCAAAGTTCTCAAAAAATCATATTGTTAGAAGAAGTTTATGATGCTATCTCTATATCAAAAGATGGATGTATACTTTTTAT
This sequence comes from uncultured Sulfurimonas sp., assembly GCA_964611265.1. Taxonomy (GTDB): domain Bacteria; phylum Campylobacterota; class Campylobacteria; order Campylobacterales; family Sulfurimonadaceae; genus Sulfurimonas. Next base: position 734 of record CAZSWW010000125.1, read on the forward strand.
AGAGTGTAAAGATAAAAGTTTTGAATTTGATTTGTCTTTAATGAAAGTTGTTTGAAGTTATTTATGCCCTCTTACTTAAGAATTTAAACTCAAATTATCTGATATAATCATAAAAAAAAATGAAAGAATATAATTATGCAAAAAATAGAACCAATGACACTGTTTGGTTATGAAAAACTACAAGCAGAAGTAAAAGATTTAAAAGAGGTAAAAAGACCTCAAACTGTAAAAGATATAGAAGAAGCACTAGAACACGGTGACCTAAAAGAAAATGCAGAATACCATGCAGCAAAAGAGATGCAAAAAAATATCGATAACCGTTTAGGAGAACTTCAAGAACTTATAGCTTGTTCTAAGATTGTTGACCCAACAGAACTAGAACACTCAAAAATTAGTTTTGGTTCAACTGTAGTTCTTACAGATGTTGATACTGATGAAGAGGTTACTTATACTATAGTAGGTGGTTGTGAATCAAACCCTGATATAGGGCTTATCTCTTTTCATTCACCTTTTGCTAAACAGCTTCTTGGAAAAGAGGAGGGTGATGAGTGTAAGATGAAATTACCCGGTGGTGTAAAAGAGTTTGAGATAGAAGAAGTTAAATACCAAGAGATAGTATTTGAGTGTAAATAGATTATGAAAAATATAAAAGTAGGTATAGTTGGGGCTAGTGGATACACTGGTCTTGAACTTGTAAAGATTCTTTTAAAACATCCAAATTTTGATTTGGTTTATGTGGCTAACTCTGAGGGTAACACTACTATAGATAAATTGCATCCATCATTGATGGGTGTTTGTGAACAAGAGGTTAAAAAAGCAGATGCTAACGATATAGCAAAAGAGTGTGAACTTGTATTTTTAGCACTTCCACATAAAACTGCTATGGCATTTGTAAAGCCTCTTATAGAGTTAGGTTTAAAAGTGGTTGATTTGTCAGCTGATTATAGACTTCCTCAAGATATTTATGAGGAGTTTTATATACCTCATACGGATGCTAAAAACTTAGAAAAAGTTGTATATGGACTTCCTGAATTAAATCGTGATGATTTAAAAAGTGCATCTCTTGTTGCAAACCCAGGGTGTTTTCCAACATCTGCTATCTTAGGGCTTTTACCATTTATGTCTAAAAGAGTTAAAAATACTCCTATCATAATAGATGCTAAAACAGGTGTTAGTGGAGCTGGTAAAAAACTTAGTGAAGTAACACACTTTGTAAATGTAAATGATAATCTTTTTGCATACAATCCACTGATGCATAGACATGCTCCTGAGATAGCAAATAAACTTGGTGTAGATTTTGATGAGGTAAACTTTGTACCACATCTTATACCTTTAACTAGAGGGATGCTATCTTCTATATACATCCAAGTTGATGGTGATTTTGATGCTTTTGAAGTGTTGAATGACCACTATAAAGATGCTATACATGTAAGAGTTAGTGAAAATCCAGTAGATATGAAAAATGTTGCAGGAACAAATTTTTGTGACATATATGTAAAACAAAAAGGCAATATCCTTTTTATATCTTCTGCTATAGATAACCTTATGAGAGGAGCATCTTCTCAAGCAGTTGTAAATGCAAACCTTATGATGGGGCTAGATGAAGATGCTGGAATCCCAAATATAGCTTATGTCCCTTAGGCTTAAAGAGGGTGCATTTCTTTTAGGAGATGCACACTACTCTTATCTTCGTCCACAACTACAAGATTTTTTGCAAGATATAAAATCAAAAAGATTAAGACCTACTCAAATTATATTTTGTGGTGATATATTTGATGCACTTTTTGGTGGAGTACCTATCACTCAAAATATTAACCAAGTAGTTATAGACCTAATCAACGATATATCTTACGATATAGAGATTATTTATATAGAGGGTAATCATGATTTTAATCTGAAAAATATTTTTCCAAATGTAAAAATATTTTCAATATCAAAACAACCAATAGAGTGTAAATATAACGATAAAAAAGTGTTGTTAGCACATGGGGATATAGAAACATCTTTTTCATATAGTTTATATACAACATTAGTAAGAAGTAGATTTATACTTTTTTTACTAAATGGTATAAATAAAGTAACTAATAATAAAATAATAAAAATCTTAAATAATTATCTTAGTAAAAAAGAGGATTGCAATGATTTTTATGCTTTTGATGAGTTCATTAAATCTAGGCTAAAGGGAAAATATAAGTGTGATTATTTTATAGAAGGACATTTTCATCAAAACAAAAGTGTGAAGTTTGATGATTTTTTATATATAAATTTAGCTTCTTTTGCTTGCAATCAAAGATATTTTACTGTAAAATCATCTAAAGAATTAGAGTTAATGGAAGAAATTTATCTCAAAGGAGATGTATATGGCACATCATGATGATGGACTAAAAGTAGGTTCTAATGAAATGGAACTTGTTGATTTTAGAATTTTAAAAAAGGATGGTGATAGTGTATATGAAGGTATATATGGTGTAAATGTTTCTAAAGTTCGTGAAATTATTAAAACTCCTATACTAACAGAACTACCTGGTACACCAGAATTTATAGAGGGGATTTTTGATCTTCGTGATGTTGTAATCCCTGTTGTAAATTTAGCAAAATGGATGGGTGTTGAAGAACCTGAAGAAGCTGTAAAAAATTCAAAAGTGATTATTACTGAGTTTAACAATGTTCTTATTGGATTTATTGTTCATGATACTAAAAGAATTCGTAGAATATCGTGGAGCGATATAGAACCATCAACATTTGCTAGTTCTGCACCTGGTATGGATAGTAGCAAGATAACAGGTGTAACAAAGATAGAGGGTGATAGTGTACTTCTTATCTTGGACCTTGAAAGTGTTGTTATGGATCTTGGATTATATGAACCAGAGATGGAACAAGGATTAGAAGATGTAAGTGATTCTTTTAGTGGTGTTGCAATGGTTCTTGATGATAGCTCAACGGCTAGAAAAATTGTAAATGAGGCTCTTAAAAAGATGGGATTTGATGTTGTTGAAGCTGGTGATGGTCAAGAGGGCTTAGATAAACTAGATGAACTTTATGGTAGATATGGTGATAGTATTGCAGATCATTTAAAAATTATTATTTCAGATGTGGAGATGCCAAGAATGGATGGTTTTCATTTTGCTGCAAATGCTAAAGATGATCCAAGATTTAAGGAGATACCTATTGTTTTTAACTCATCTATTAGTGACCATTTTAGTGAGTCAAGAGGTATAGAAGCTGGTGGAGAAGGTTATTTAGTTAAGTTCCAAGGTAGTGAATTTTACGATGAAGTAGCACGAGTTGTTCGTGCTCATACAAAATAAGACAGGAGTATAAATATGGATGAATTTCAAGAGATACTACAGGATTTTTTAGTTGAGTCCTTTGAACTTGTTGAAAAGTTGGATGAAGATTTAGTTGAGTTAGAATCAAATCCTCATGATTTGGAACTTTTAAATGGTATATTTAGAGTTGCACACACTGTAAAAGGTGCTTCATCGTTTTTAAATATGGATGTTTTAACACACTTAACACACCATATGGAAAATATTTTAAATAAAGCTAGACATGGTGAGTTAGTAATCACTCCCCCTATTATGGATGTTATTTTAGAATCTATTGACTTAATGAAAGAGTTACTAGAAACTATCCGTGATACTAGTGCGGATGCAGGGGTAGATGTATCTGGCTGTGTTGCAAGACTTGATGCTATTGACAATGGTGGAGATGGTTCTGGTGCTGTTGAAACTCCTGCTCCAGCTGCTCCAGCTGCACCAGTAGAGGAAAAACCTGCACCAGTAGAGGAAAAACCTGCAGAAGATGAACCTGATTATGAAAATATGAGTGATGATGAGGTTGAAGATGAGATAGCTAAACTTTTAGCACAAAGACAAGAGGAAGACAAAGCAAAAAGAGCAGCTAAAATAGCAGCTGGCGAAGATGTTCCTGCACCTCCTCCATCTCCAGATGAAGTTTCAAAAGATGAACCAG
>CAZSWW010000126.1:0-4700 GCA_964611265.1 uncultured Sulfurimonas sp.
AAGTTCTTCTCTTTGTTTTAGTGTTAGTTTGTTTAGTTTTTGCATTAAGTTTCCAATGATTAAGATAAGATATACTTGCAGTATATAGTTTTATTTAATTAAACTTCTTTTATACCAATATTTTTTAAATAGTTGAAAGTTTCATCATAATATTTTGATAGCCTTGTTTTATCTTCTTTTGAACCTTCGGGAATAAAAATGATCATTCCTTGTCTAGCTCTTGTTAGTAAAACTCTGTAAGTATTTAGTAAATATCTTTTTTTTATTTCTTGATTAATATTTTGCCATTTTGTGCCACTAAATTTTTTAAATACCCATTGATTATTATCAAAATAAAAATCTCCATCCCAACATACGCAGGTATAGTCAAGTTCTAATCCCTGAATATCATATTCAGTTGCTATTTCTTCATGAAAAAAAGATGAACGGATATCATCTTTATCATTTAAAAACCAAATTGCTGGATCTATTTTAGATTTAATATTTATTCCAAATGGTCGCAATCTATATGCTCCTGAACTAGCAATTACTCCTGTTCTTTCATTTCCTAATTGTTGTTCTATTAGCCAATCTTTTGCTTTTTGAAAATTTCTTGTAATTTTTATTGGATAATTATTCTTGATATAATTTGTATATAAATTTTTAGCATTATTTATATCGATATCCAATATAGTATGTATAAACTCTGATAATCTTTCTGAACGAAAAGAACGTACTGATATGGATAAGTGTAAATTATCATTTTTTTGTGCTTTTTGATTTAATTTAAGCCACTCTATCAAATCATCATTTTGTATATAATTTTTATCAGATATTATATAAGGTGAATAAAAGATATTCCAATCATTAAAATTATTTTGTAGTGCATGTATCCACTCTTCTAATCCTGCTTCACCATTATTAATTTCCTGTCCTCCACCGATCAAACAAATAACAACACTCCAATTTTTATGTCTATTCATAACACTGATTAAAAAATTTGGTTCTGACATTTTAAAATTATCATAACCTTTTTTTTGTTTCATAAATTTAGAAGTTTGTTCTTTATTCCAAGCTCTTTGTGCTTCATCAAATACTACAACCTTTTCTGTTGGTTCTTCATCTGTTATAAGAGCATCATCTCTAAAGTGATGAATATTTTGAATAAAAGTATTTGCCTTTATTGCTGCTTCTTTTTTTGTTATTTTTTTACCATTTATTTTTGCATTATTGACTTCATCTCTTGTTAATGCTTCTCGTAAAACATCAACTAAAGGACCATTTCCAGATAAAAAAACAGCATGTTCTTGTATATCTACTTTCATTCTTTCAACAGCAATATTTAATCCAGCTAATGTTTTACCAGCACCAGGAATACCTGTAACAAAGCAAATTGATTTTATATGATTAGTTTTAGAATATTCAATTATTTCAGAGATAGTATTAGAAGTTTTAGTTAAATTTATAGTTCCAGCATCTGAACGTGATATTTCTTTAACATTATGCCCTTTATATAAAGCTTGTGCAGCTTGTATTATAGTTGGTGTTGGTTGATAAATAGAGTTATACCAGCTATTTATATCAATATCAATATCTTTATTAATTTGCGACAAGCATTGCTCTATAATATTTTTCAGATTTGTTTTATTTGTCAGAAGTATATTATACAATTTCTCTTTTAGTATTTTAATATCATTTTGATAGTTATCTGCTTCAGTAGCACATAATATTGGAACCAAAATAATATTATGACTTGCTTTATGAAAATTTTTTAAATCTATTGTATAATCTAAAACTTGTTCTTTTGCATAATTATCATAATTAGTAGAACCGACTTTAAATTCAATTATAAAAACTATATTTTTTATAATAATTATATTATCTACTCTTTTACCCATACGAGGAATTAAAAACTCAAAAAAAATTTCACCATCTAAATAACCATTTCGAAAAGTATCTTTTAAAATAGTTATTTGAGATAACCAAGCATTTTTTTGTAAATCTTCTAAAGTGTGATTTTGATGTAATGATAAAGAGCCTAAAATACTGTTTTCACCATCTTTTATAAAATTTTTAATATTATTTTTATAATAAGCTCTTTGCATATAAATTTCCTTTTAATATACTTATTGTACCACAAATAGAAAGTAATTTTAGATTTAAAATCTTACTCAAAAAAATCTACAAAAAGCGTCATATACTTCTTAGTCTTATCTATCTTCTTAGGTATAATCTTCTCATCCTCAAAATTAAGATTCTCAAAAGTATAAATATCCCCTTTTTCTTTTATACTACTTGTATCCATCCCTATTTTTGGTCGCATATATACAGTGGTGTTTGGTACTTCATAGCCTAAAAGTGGTACGATGCTAAATGAGCTATCTCCTACACATAGTGGTTTTTTTACTTTTGCACTTGCTTGTGAAAATGATGTTACACCTGCTATTACCTCTGAGTTTTCGTATAACTCTTTGTCTTGTTTTTTTATGATGTCTAAAAGGTAGTAAACTGTACTGTAAACTCCAGCATCTCCTAGAGTTACAAAAGATATAGTTTTATTTGTTTTTAAAGTATCCATCAGTATATCTACTTGATATTGCCAATCTTCATTTTTAAAATGCATTGGGGTATATACTGGGACTATCTTTTTTTCAAAGTTATGCTCATCCATAAGTGTTTTTACTATTTTGTAAGTTAGTGATTTTTTGAAGCTTTTATCTGCACTTTTTGTGGGTACACAGATGGCATCACTCTTTTGTAATGCCCTTAGTGCTTTTATGGTTATAAGTTCTGTATCTCCTGCACCCAAAGAGACCATATATAGTTTTTTAGCCAAGTTTTGTTATCTCTTCTTTTATGTTGTTTAGTATGATTTTAGTTGAGTTTTGTAGCTCTATAAGGTTAAATCTCTCCCCATCAGTTAAACTCTCAACGATAGATGAGTTAAAATGCTCTGCCAAATCATCTCTTATCTCAACCATATCTTTTATGTAGTGGTTTCCACTTACTAAAAGCATAGGGATAACTTGCACATTTTTCACACCATCTTTTTTCATCTGTTTTATAAGTTGCTCTTTTATAGCATAAAAAGGAAATGCACCCTCTAAGCTACAAGTGTAGTTAGCATCGCCTATCATCTCTAAAAACTTAGCACTATAAGTTATAGACTCGATGCCACCTAACTCTAGTGCTGGTGTTCCGTGTATCACATAAAGGTTTGCTGTGTCTTTTTTAGTAACACTTTCATCTAAATCTTTTAAAAACAAAGTTGTATCTTTACTTTTTGTAAGGATAGCATTTGAGTATCTTATGTTTGCTAGTGAGAAGTTGTTAAAACCATCTACTGTTTTTTTAAGCACTTCGTGTTCATCTGTTGGAAAAAGGTTTATAGATGCTACTATGATATTTTTGTAACCTAGCATATCTACATCTGAGAGGATTTGAGGTAGGTTTTTGTACTCCATACCCCTTTTTTGTAAGTCTTTTAAAACCATTCTTGAAGAGAAAGATAAAAAAACATCAACATTTTCAAACTTATCTTCAACAAGTTTTTTTAACTCTAAGTATTTGTCTTGTTCTATAACTGAGCCAAAACAAGATAAGATGATAGCCTTATCTTGTTTGTAGTGTCTGTATCTTTTCATTAGGCTTTACAGTTGTGAAGTTTTTTATCAAAAAAGATATTGCAATCTCCACTTGTATAAGCTTTTACACCTGCTAAAACAGCTAAATCTACAAGAGGTTCAAGTGCTACAACAGTCATATAAGCCCCACCAAAACTAAGAATATTGCTTAAATTTTCAGCTCCAAAACCTTGACCATACAATGCCCAAAAAGCAACCCAAGAAACGATAGCACCTTCCCAAACTACTGACATTTTAAGCATTTGAGAGTAACTTATATCTTTGTAAGCTACACCTTCTGGGATGATTTTTTTACTAGCATAGTTAAGCATTAACATACTAGCTAGTAGTGTAGTTACATTGATGCCATACTGAGGTAAGTCAAACTGTGCAAAAAACAGACCTTGGATTAGAAGTCCTAAAGCCAAACCAATAGTTGCTGGGGCTATACCAAAAACTAAAAATATAGTAGTACCTAGTATAAGGTGTACTTCACTTACTCCAACTGGATAATGAGGTAGAACTTCGAAACAGAAAAACACTACTATAGTAGCGATTATACTTTTTAAAGCAAATGACAATGCACCATTTTCTTTTACATTTTCAAGTGCCAATTTTGCACCCATACCTAAAACACCTGTTGCTGTACCATAGCTTAAGAACATTTTTGCTCCTGCTACTACTCCTGCTTCTATATGCATATAAATTCCTTTAAATTTGTTTTATTGTTGTGTTAATTTTTAAACTTTTAATGGTGGTGCTTTTGATGGTTGTATAAGTTCATAAGCTTTAAAATGGTACTGAAAATTAACATCAGCTCTACAAAGCTTATTGATAGTTGAATACATTGCAATAATGGCTAATGAAAAATACTTTTTCTTATATCCGTTTAAATGCTTTTTCAACTACTGATAAACTCCATTTTTTTTAACTTTTAGAATAATACTAATATAATCTTATACCAAGATAAGAAAAAAACAATTTAAAAATAAAATATGATTGAGATTTAATAAAATGAATGGTGCGCTCGAAGGGATTCGAACCCCTGACCGCCGGTACCGCAAACCGGTGCTCTATCCAGCTGAGCTACGAACGCAC
>CAZSWW010000127.1:0-4685 GCA_964611265.1 uncultured Sulfurimonas sp.
GATACTACAAATGGGAAAGTCCCAACGATTATAAGTATAATCGCCAAAGATGCAAAGATAACTTTTTGAGTTTTATTTATCTCTAAAACCTCTTTTACTTCGTTTTTAACAAACATAAAACCAACAAGTTTAAAGTAGTAAACTGCTTCAAGTAAAGATGCTAACAGTATGATACCCATAGCTAAGAAAGTACCATTAACTGCTAGGGTTTTTAGTGTTAAAAACTTTCCAACAAAGCCTGCAAAAAGTGGGATGCCAAGAAGTGATAACATCGCTATAAGCATCACAACTTTTAAAAAGTTTGAATTTAGTTTTTTTAAAACCTCTATATCGTAGGTGTTGTATTTTTTACCTATGGTTGTTAGGCTTAAAAAGATTATAGTTTTTGCTATAGAGTGGGCGAAGATTATGTATAATGCTCCTTGAACTCCATCTTGATTTTGCATAGCAAAGGCTGTAAATATTAATCCTATTTGACCCAATGATGAGTAAGCAAAAAGTCTTTTTAAGTTGGTTTGTTTTAGAGCGACTATCTCAGCTACTAGCATACTTATAGCACCTAAGTAGATAAGAAAAATACTAAACTCCCCACTAGGTAAAAACAAGTAAAGTATATGAAAAAATACAAAAAGATAAGCTTTTACAACTATGGCTGAAAATAGTGTGTTTACATGTGCAGATGAACCCTCATAAACATCACTAACCCAAAAGTTAAGTGGGAAAATCTCTATCTTAAATCCAAATCCAACAAGAAGTAAGATGGAGATTAAAATCTTCACATTATGTGGTAACTCTTCAAAACTAAGAGATATAACAGCTAGATTTAATGAGCCTATATTTAAGTATATAAGTGCAATGGCAAACACTAAAAATACAGATGCTATAGCCCCAGTTAGTAGGTATTTTATACCAGCTTCAAGTGCTGAGGGTGTTTTTTTATAAGCACTAAGTATATAAGCAGATATACCAGCTATCTCAAAAAATACATAGATGTTAAATATATCGCTACTTAAAACTAGACCAACAGCAGATGCTAAAAGCATATTTATAAGTATAAAAAACTTTGTTTCATTTTTATAAGGGTTTGTTTTTCTATAACTCATATAGTAGAGTGAAAACATAAGCATTAAAAATGTAAAAAGTGTTACAAAAAATAGCGATACTTTAGTTAAAACAAAAGAGATACCAAGAGGTGGGTTTATAGAGATTATCTCAACGAAAGGTTTAGCATCTACTAAAAGGCTAAGTGATAGTAAAAACAAAAACAATTGCATCGTAGTAGATACAATGGCAGTAGTATTTTTACCAAACTTTGAAAAAAGTGGTGATATAAACCCAAACAGTAAGGGTAGGGCTATAAATAGTGTTGAACTCATTTTTGTTAGTTCCTTAAACTTGTCATCTCATCTATATTAGTTTTACCAGTAAGTTTATAGTACTCTATGGTAAAACTAACTCCAAGTGCTAAAACAGCCATACCTATAACTATAGCTGTTAGTATCATAGCTTGTGGAACGGGGTCGTTCATCTGGCTAAAGTTTTGTTGTCCATCAGCTAAGATAGGGGCTAAAAAAGTTTGTTTATAGCTTAGTCCTATAAAAAGTAAAAACACTGAACTCTCCATAATAGCTATACTTATAAATGTTTTTATGATGTGCTTTTGAGTTAAAAGCCCAAAAAGCCCAACTAAAAATAGTGACATTGAACCAACTATGATGATAATTTTTATAACTTCACTTTGGTTAAAAAACTCAAACATCTTCACACCTTTTTATAAGATTTTCAGAGATAACACTCATTTCACTTCCAACTTTGACACCAACTATGATGTAGATGATGGGGATTATCCCACCACTTAGTAGCATCCCCATATTTGCTACATCATTTGGTAAAAAGTTTCCAAGAAATTTATCTAAAACTAAAAGTCCTATAAGCCCTATGATGACATAAGATGCACCTGCAAACATCTCAAGCATACTTACCACTTTATGAGATAGTTCAAACTCGTTAAACGATATAAGTAAAAGTAAAACTCCACTAGCTACTATAACACCACCTTGAAAACCACCACCTGGGCTTAGATGACCATACACCATCACATATATTCCAAACAGCATAATTATGGGAAAAAGAAGTTTTGAAGCAGTTTGTAACATAAAGTTACTTTTTGCTTTTATGTCGCATCTTTTGTTGGCATCTAGCATAAGCCCAATCCCCAAAGATGCTATAAATAAAACAGCAATCTCGCCAAGAGTATCAAACCCACGAAAGTAAACTACAACAGTAGTAACAGCATTTGCTACACCCTCTGTTTGGTTTAACTTTAGAAGTTCATCTCCAACAGTTTGTATGTTGTTTGGAATGTTGTGAAGTAAGATGTTTAGTATAGTTAGAACTAAACTAGCACTTAGTGCAAACCCACTCATAGTAGAAGTTGGTAAATCTCTTTTTAAACTCATGCTTTCTCTTTTAAATGTTTTAGTGCCATTAAAAATATAAGTGAACTTATACCAGAACCTATAACAGCTTCAGTAAGTGCAACATCTGGTGCTTTAAATATAAAAAACAAAACAACACTACCAAGCCCAACACCCATAAAAAGGATGATAGCATCTGAGAGTTTTTTTTGTGTAACAGATGCAAAGGCAATTATAACTATACCTATAAAAACACTTAGTATTAAAAAGCCTATCATTTTGAAGCCCTTGCTATTACAGATGAAGATAAAGGGTTGGTTATAAGTATAAAGAAGCCTATAAGTGCTAGTTTTAAACTCCAACTAGGTTCACTCATCATTGCCCCTATTAGCACCAAAATAGTACCTATAGTAGTTGTTTTAGTCGCTATATGGATACGGGTAAAAACATCAGGCATACGGATAAGACCGATAGCACTTACTAAAAAAGCAAGTACACCTAAAAGTATAAATAGATAACCGATATATTCTAACATCTAAATCCCTTTTTCTATATAACGACCAAATACAGTAGTAGTTAAAAAACCAATAAGCCCAAAAACAAGTGCAATATCAAGATAAAAACTTCTTTGGTAATACAGAGATAGTATAACCAAAAGAGATACAATCATAATGCTTATAGTGTCAAAAGCTACAACTCTATCGCTAAGAGTTGGAGCTTTTAAAAATCTATAAAGCGAGATAAATACAGCTAGTAAAAGGATAATGATAATTAGTTCAAACATAGTAAAAAGTTATATACCCTCAGCTATCATAGCATCAGCTACTCTTTTAAATCCGGCGATATTTGCACCATCAACATAATTACCCTCAACACCATAATCTTTAGCAGTTAAAGAAACTCTTTTACAAATCTGTTGCATAGTTGTTTTTAGCATCTCATCAACTTTTTCAAAAGTCCATTTTGCCATAGCTGCATTTTGACTCATCTCAAATTCGCTAACAGCAACACCACCAGCATTTGCAGCCTTAGCAGGTGCGAAACATATTTTGTTAGTTAAAAATGCATCAATAGCTTCTGGAGTTGATGGCATATTTGCACCCTCTGTTACACTTTGACAACCATTTTTGATAAGACTTTTAGCATCTTTTTCTGTTAGTTCATTTTGTGTAGCACATGGGAAAGCTGCATAACATTCTATAGACCAAACAGCATGAGCATCTTTTGGATATTCGCTAACTGGTATATATGTAGCTTCTGGATGATGGTTTACATATTCTTCAAGAGATGTTCTTTTTACAAGTTTTAACTCTTTTAAAAGTTCTAAATTTACTCCACGAGAATCATATATAGTACCTTTAGAATCAGTACAAGTTACAGGGATAGCACCTATTTGGTAAAGTTTCTCTATAGCATGAAGGGCAACATTTCCTGCACCACTTACAGTACAAATCTTACCTTTTAACTCTTCTTTATTTTCCATATCTAACATAGTTTCAGTAAAGTAAACAGCACCATAACCAGTAGCTTCAGGTCTCATAAGTGAACCACCAAACATAAAAGGTTTACCAGTTAAAACACCCTCATAAGATGATGTAACTTTCTTGTATTCACCAAAAAGATAACCAATTTCTCTAGCACCAACACCGATGTCACCAGCTGGAACATCGATACGAGGTCCTATATATTTATGAAGTTCAGTCATAAATGCTGAACAAAATTTCATAATTTCAAAATCACTTTTACCTTTAGGATTAAAGTCACTTCCACCTTTAGCTCCACCGATAGGAAGACCAGTAAGTGAGTTTTTAAGAATTTGTTCAAAACCTAAAAATTTTAAAATACCTTCATTTACAGTTGGATGAAAACGAAGACCACCTTTATATGGCCCAAGTGCGTTGTTAAACTGAACTCTATAACCAGTATTTACTTGGATGTTTTGGTTGTCATCTAACCATGTTACTTTAAATTTAAAGATTCTATCAGGAACAACAAGTCTTTCTAAAATAGCATTCTTTTTATATTTTTCATCTGATTCTAAAAGAGGAGCTATAGAACATATAACCTCTTCCATCGCTTGATAAAATACACCATTTTCAGCACAACCTGTTTTTTCAAACTTCTTAATTTCTTCTTCAGCAATACCCATTAACTTTCCTTTATTTTTTTATCTAGAAAAATTGTAGCATAATTATATTATATTTTATACACAAATTAGGATAAATTGTTAGGTTATTTTGATAAAAAAAAGATATAATTTAAATAATA
>CAZSWW010000128.1:0-4677 GCA_964611265.1 uncultured Sulfurimonas sp.
AATTGGAAAAAAAACTAAAAAAAGGCTATACAACAGGGGTTCATACCTCTTTTGCTTTCAAGTCAGCACTTCAAACTTTTTTAGCTACTAAAACTCAAGCCACTTCTAAAACAAATAAGATGGATAATGATGATTTAGATGTTACAAAAGGGTGTGAAATCATAGTTAGTATCTCTAGTGATAAGGATGATTTAGAACTAAACTCAATCGAGCATAAACCATATTTACTAAAAAATGATATTTCGATTTTAGAAGTTTATGCAGGACTTGGAGTAGGTGTAGTTACAAAAGATGGTTTAAAACCACCTAAAAATCATCCTGCTATAAATCCTATACCACTAAAAGTGATGCAAGATATATTTCAAAGTTTAGAGATAAATGAAAAAAAACTTTTTTGTAATGTAAGTGTAACAGATGGTGAAACTATAGCCAAAGAAACAGCAAATGCAAAAGTTGGGGTTCTTGGTGGCATCTCCATACTTGGAACAACTGGTTTTGTAAAGCCCATAAGTGCAACAGCCTACATAGATAGCATCGAACAAGAGTTAAATTATGCAAAGGCAAATGGCTATAAAAAGGTTATATTTACACTTGGAAATAGTTCATATAAAAAAGCAGTAGAGATGCAAGAAGATGGCTATATTGTCGAGATAGGAAACTTTATCTATGATGGCATCATCTTAGCTGTTAAGTTAGAGTTTGAAGATATAAAACTTATAGTTGGTATGGGAAAACTTGTTAAGATAGCACAAGGATTTAAAAACACTCATAACCGTTTTGGAAGCATAGATTTTATAGTGGTTCAGAGTTGGTGTGATGAAGATATAAAAGAAAGTTTAACCATAAAAGGTGTTCGTGAGATTTTAGGTGATAGCTGTGGTAAGTTTGATATATTGGTCAAAAATAAAGCTCAAGAAAAGTTGCTTGAGTGGTTTTCTAAAAATATAGAGGTAATTATATGTTAACAATAGTCGGTAATGGTATGGGGGATTATAATTTTGAAAATGTAAAACTTGATTTTACTAAATTTGACAGAATTATATGTGATAAAAACTTTAAAGAAGATGCTAAAAATATCTTAAAATGTAGCTTTACAGATGCAAAAAACTACATCTTAGAAAATTATAACAAAGAGGAGATTTTATATGTTGTAACTGGTAGCCCTTTTTTCTACAGTGCTGGGATACTCATAGCAAAAAAACTACCTCAAGATGCCGTTAAAATCATAAATAACACTTCAAGCAAAAGCTATATGCAAGAGAAACTTTTTATAAGTGATACTGAGCTAGATAGCATCTCAATCCACGGCAGACCAAACATAGACTTAACAAAATTTTTACAAAATACTTATACATTTATACTTTGTGATAAGTTCTCAATACAAAAGATAAAAGATTCTATAAACTACTTAAAACCACAAGATATAGAGGTAACTATAGGGTATAAACTTGGTTACAAAGATGAAGTTATAGAGCAGATAAATCTGTTTGATTATAGCTACAAAGCTTTCAACATGGATGAACCTTATGTTTTAATGATAAAAAGACTTTTTAAACATAAAGATGAAGTTTCAAAAGATGATGAGTTTAGCACGGAGCGAGGTATGATAACTAAGCAATATAAAAGGCATCTATCTTTACAAAACCTAGATTTAAAACCAAACCAACTTTTGTGGGATGTTGGTGCTGGTAGTGGAAGTTGTGGCATCGAAGCATATAAAAGGTACAAAGTAAAAACTATATTTTTTGAAAAACAAACTCAACGAGTTGCATACATAAAAGAAAACTTATCAAACCATTTTGTAGTAGATACAAAACTTTTAGAGGGAAATGCAGAAGAGTTATTTGAGAGTTGTAAAGAAAATCCACAAAGAATTTTTGTAGGTGGTGGTGGTGAAAAAGTTATAGTAAAATTACCGTATCTTTATGAAAGACTAGATGAAAATGGTGTGATGCTTATAAATGCTATAACATTAAAACATCTATCATTGATGATAAATATTTTAAATGAAAATAGCATAAACTATGAAGTGTTTTCACTCTCTCTTACAAACTACAAAGGCAAACTAGATTTAGTAGAGCCTGAGAGACAACTTTTTCAGATAAAACTAATTAAAAAGTTTAATCTTTAAGTATATGTTATAATATTAAGTAAGAGAGCATAAATAATTCAGAGATAGGAACTTTTATAAAATGATAAGACTAGATAGTTATTTGGTTGATAATAATCTTGCAGATAGTAGAACAAAAGCACAAACATATATTAAAAAATCACTTGTAAAAGTTGATGGTAAGATTATAAAAAAACCATCTTTTAAAGTTGAAAATGGTGTAAAAGTCAGTATAGATGAACATGATAACTATGTAAGTCGTTCTGCTCATAAACTAAATGAATTTTTAAATGAATTGGATTTGGATATATCTGATACTATTGGTTTAGATATAGGGTCATCTACTGGTGGATTTACTCAGGTTTTATTGCAAAGAGATGTAAAAGAGGTTAGTGCAGTTGATGTTGGTTCAGATCAATTACATCAAACTTTGAGAGAAGATGAAAGAGTATTTTCATTTGAAAATACAGATATAAGAAAGTTTCAAACTGATAAAAAGTTTAACATAGTTGTAAGTGATGTTGCTTTTATATCATTACTTTATATACTTGATGATGTAGATAGATTGGCTTTAAAAGATATAATCTTACTTTTTAAACCACAATTTGAAGTTGGAAGAGAAGTTAAAAGAGATAAAAATGGTGTAGTGTTAGATAAAAAAGCGATAAAAAATGCAATGATAAAATTTGAAGATGCTTGTGAATTAAAAAGTTGGAAGTTAGTCCAAAAATCACCATCAAAACTTACAGGAAAGGATGGTAATCTTGAGTATTGTTACTACTATGAAAAATAGTACAGCTATAGCTATAGGTGGATTTGATGGTATGCATATAGGGCATCAGCATCTTTTTAATGAACTTGGAGATGATGGTACTATAGTAGTTATAGAAACAGGTTATGCTAATCTTACTCCTAAAAAAGAGAGAGAAAAGTTTAGTAAGTATCCTATTTTTTATATAGATTTAGAAGATATTAGACATTTAGATGGTAAAGAGTTTATAGCATTCTTACAACAAAAATTTCCAAAACTTCAAAAGATAGTAGTAGGTTATGATTTTCATTTTGGTAAAAATCGTAAATACTCTTTTGATGATTTAGGTAAGCTTTTTGATGGTGAAGTAAAGGTTGTAGATGAGGTTACTTTTCATAATGATTCTATACATTCACATAAAATTAGACAAAAACTAAGTATAGGTGATATAAAAGGTGCAAATGATTTTTTAGGTCATAACTATACGATAAATGGTAAACTTGAAAAAGGGCAGGGGTTAGGTTCAAAAGAATTAGTAGCGACGATTAACATAGAATCAAGTGGATTTTTAACACCAAAAGAGGGTGTTTATGTAACTTTAACTCAGATAGATGATGAGGAGCATTTCCATCCATCTGTTAGTTTTGTGGGGCATCGGGTAAGTACAGATGGAAGTTTTGCAGTTGAATCACATATACTTGATGGTGTTGTTCGATGCGATAAAAAAGCAACGATAAGTTTTGTATCTTTTATAAGAGAAAACAAGAAGTTTGATACACTGCTAGAGTTAAAAGAGGCTATTAAAAAAGATATATCTATAGCTTCTAAAGAGTTAAAATTATTACAATTATAAAAGAGAATATATGAGAAACAGAGAATATCTAATAGAAAATAATATAGATTTTAAATTTACACAAACACCTGAGGATTTTGTTGTTGATGAGATTTTAGGATTTACACCTAAAAATAGTGGAAATTTTTTAATTTTACATATAAAAAAAGTTGAATACACAACTTGGGATATGGTAGCAACATTTGCAGAGTTTTTAAGAATACCTGCACAAAAGATAGGTTATGCAGGTTTAAAAGATAAACATGCAACGACTACACAATACATCTCAGTTGATGCTAGACATGAAAAAGCACTTCAAAAATTTAGAAATAAAGATATAAAGATATTAAAAACTTTTAAACATAACCAACCCATAAGAATGGGTGATTTAAAAGGCAATAGATTTACAATAAACTTAAGAGAGATTACAAACATCGAAGCAGGGCAAATCGAAAAGATTGCTAGAAAAACTGCTCGTGATGGTTTACCTAACTATTTTGGGTATCAAAGATTTGGTAGAGATGGTGATAGTTTAGAACAAGCAAAAGAGATGATTCACGGAGATTTACACATAGCTGATAATAAGATTAAAAACTTTTTAATCTCTATCTATCAAAGTGAATTTTTTAATAACTGGCTTAGAGAAAGAGTTCTTCATAGTAGAGATGAAAATGGTGGTAAATTTAAGATTTTAGATGGTGATTTGTTTATCAAAAAAGGTGTTGTATCTGGATTGTTATGTGGTAGAGGTGCAAAAAGAGCTAGTTTAGATGCTAGAGAGATAGAAAAAAAGTATGATGATGAATTTTTACAAGAAAAAGGTTACAGAAGAGCAGGCTTAGTTTTTCCTGAGTCTATTGAATGTAAATATATAAAAAAGCAAACACTTTTAAACATAAGCTTTGAATTACCAAAAGGTTCGTATGCAACTGTATTTTTAGAGTCTATCGCAGGGCGAAACTACACAAGTAAAGATGTTAAACC
>CAZSWW010000129.1:0-4672 GCA_964611265.1 uncultured Sulfurimonas sp.
TCTAAAATCTGCCCCCATACGGATTTAAAAATATATAGATATTCGTACCGAGACGAGTATCAAAAGGCAAAAAAATGAAAAAAGATTTACACCCTAAAATGGTTGATTGTACTATAACTTGTGCATGTGGAAACAGCTTCCAAAACAAAGCTTTAACTGATACTATGAGAGTAGATATTTGTAGTGAATGTCACCCTTTCTTTACAGGTTCTGAAAGAATGGTAGATACTGCAGGTAGAATTGAAAAATTCAACGCTCGTTATACTAAAAAGTAATCATATACTTTGCTTACTTTAGTTCCAACACCGATTGGAAATATTGGCGATATATCACTTAGAGCTATGGATGCTCTTTGTGATGCTGATATACTACTTTGTGAAGATACCCGTGTTACAAAAAAACTTATACATATCTTAAAAGAGAGATACTCAGTTACACCAAAAGAAAATCAAGAGTTTATATCTCTACATTCACATAATGAAAAACATTTTATTGAAAAACTAGATACATCTTTTTTTGAATCAAATGTTGTTTATGCAAGTGATGCTGGGATGCCTGGAGTTAGTGACCCTGGTCAAGCTTTGGTAAATTACTGTTTAGACAATGGTGTTAAGTATGATGTACTTCCTGGAGCAAATGCAGTTTTAACTGCTTTTGTAGCTAGTGGATTTGTCCAAACTAAGATGCTTTTTTGGGGATTTTTACCACATAAGGGTAAGGACAGAACAGCATCTTTAAATGGTGCTTTAAACAGTGGTTTTACAACTGTACTTTACGAATCTCCACATAGGCTAGAAAAGCTTTTAAATGAGTTGGTTCAAGAAATACCAGAGCAAGAGATATTTTTAGCAAAAGAACTAACTAAAAAGTATCAAAAGTATCTACGGGGAACAGCATCTGAAATGCTAGAAAAACTTGATGGTAATTTTCGTGGTGAATGGGTAGTTGTGTTTAAAGCTGGAGAGTCTCATAACACTTCAGCAATAACCCAAAAAGATATACTTTCACTAGATATACCAAAAAAGCAACAAGCCAAACTAATCTCTAAAATAACAGGTGAAAATACAAAAGCTTGTTATCAAAGACTTTTATCCATCCATTAGATAAACTAAGGTAAAATATTAAAATGTTAATTTATGCAAAACAACCAATCTATTATATGATACAAAACTATCCTGACAAGATTAAGACACTATATCTTTCAAAAGAGATAGAAAAAAAAGAATATTCAAAACTTATGAAGATGAATTTTGAGATAAAACGCATCCCAAATGAAGCTGCTCAAAAGATGACTAAAAATGCAAATCATCAAGGTTTTTTAGCTGAAATTGAGGATTATCAACTTAGTGATTATAAATCATTTTTTGATAAAAATTTTGTTTTAGTTTTATCAAACTTAACTGATATCGGAAATATAGGTGCATTGGTTCGTTCTGCTTATGCTCTTGGTGTTGATGCTATTGTAGTTTGTGGGATTAGAAATCTTGCTGTAGAGGGTGTTATAAGAACAAGTACAGGTGCTTTGTTTGATATGCCACTAGCACTAGAACATAATATTCATAATGTGTTAAATGACTTAAAAATGTCAGGTTTTACAAGTTATGGTGCTGATATGGGTGGTTGTGATATAAGAGAAGCTAACATTTCTAAAAAAAGAGTTTTAGTTATGGGTAGTGAGGGTGATGGACTTAGTTCAAGAGTTATCTCTAAGATAGATAAAGTTGTAAGTATAAAGATGTCACATGAGTTTGATTCGCTAAATGTTAGTGTGGCTGGGGCTATTTTGATGGATAGGATGAGATATGAATAGTGGAATAGATAAGCTAAAAGAGTTAGGTGCTCAAAAGATTCATGAGCAAACACATGTATCAAAAGAGCATGTTCAAGCTATCTTACATAATAGTTTTGAGGGTTTAAATAAAGTACAGATTATAGGCTTTATATCTATTTTAGAAAGAGAATATACTGTTGACTTGGCAGATACAAGAACAAGTGCAAATAGTTACTTTGACCAACTATCTATAGATGATGAAAATTCAAATAAAGAGATTTTTGTAGCAGTAAGAGAGAAAAAAAGTAACAATACACCGCTTTATATCTCAATCATAGTTGTAATTTTAGTTATAGCTTTATATTTTAGCTTAAAAGATTCTATAAAAGTAGAAGAAATAGTAGATAATAGACTTATAAATAATGTTAAAGAGAAGATAGTTCAAGAGGAAAATACTACTAAGGCTATAGTAGTAACAAATGATGTAAACATTAGTAAAATTAAAACTGATGAAGTAGTACAAAAGATAGCTCCTAAAGTTGTTAAAGAGGAAAAAAAGCCAGAAAAAAAGATAGTAAAATCATTAGAAATATTACCAAAAGCAAAAGTATGGCTTGGATATATTGATATGTCTAATAATAAACACCATCAAATAGTTATTCGTAAGTCATTAGAATTAAATGCTAGTAAAGACTGGTTATTTCTTTTTGGACATAATCAAATAGAATTTAAAATAAATAATAAACTTCAAAAACAAGATAGTAGTATAAGATATGCATATATAAATTCTGAACTAAAAGCTATAACATTAAAAGAGTTTAAAAAGTTAAATAAAGGTTCTAAATGGTAAAAAGTTTTTTTATCTTTATAGTTTTAATTACAAGTTTATTTTCTGACGAACTATTAGATATAAAAATAAAATCATTTATTAGTGAAAAACAATATATCCAAAATAAAGATTTTATAGATATTATATTTTCTCCTGCTTCAAACTACTATGTTCAAGACAGAATAGATAATGTAAAAATTATAAAAACTTTAAAAAATAATGGTCTTTTAAATCTATTTTTCAATAAACCAAAAGAGTTAAATCTTAGTTTTTCAACTAGTGGTTCACCAATCTTTTTTTTAAAAATAATGGGAGATACATTAAGAGATATAGGTTATTATAGATATGTAACTGTTTCTTCAAATCTAAATGCTTCAGAATTTACATGGAGCATCTCATTAAATTCTGAATATGCAACAGACCCTATTATACTTCAACAAGAACTATTAAAAAGAGGTTGTAATATTGTTGATATCCAAAGAGAATCACCAACAAAATGGACATATAATATCGATATGACTAACGGTTATTTAGATGTTCAAAAACTTTATGGTTTTGAACAGATTGTATTAAAACGATCATTATATGCACATTGGTTAAATATTACAGATATTGAAAAGATAAAAATCAAAAGTTCTATAAGAAATAGTTGGTATCCATACATCACTTATTATGATAAATCTCTCCATCTTTTAGAGGTTATAAAAAGAGATGTAAAAAGTAGAGTTATAAGTTTAGATATACCACCTCAAGCAATGTATATGAAGATATCTGACTTATATACACTTAAGAATGTAAGAGACCCACTTACAATTATTCCAAAAAGTTCAAGATAAATAAACTTTATTTCGCTAAAATAGCATCAATATTTTAATTAGGAATTTTGATGTTTGATGAGATAAAATTTAATAGAGTTGAGCGACTTCCAAAGTATGTTTTCGCAGAAGTAAACGATATAAAAATGGCAGAGCGTAGAGCTGGTCAAGATGTTATAGATTTTTCTATGGGTAACCCTGATGGTGATACACCTGAGCATATCCGTGCAAAACTTGTAGAATCAGCCCAAAAAACAAAAACTCATGGTTATTCAACTTCAAAAGGGATTCCTAAACTTCTAATGGCTATCTCTGACTGGTATAAAAGAAGATATAACTGTGACTTAGACCCGATGACAGAATGTGTCGCAACTATGGGTTCTAAAGAGGGTTATGCCCACCTAACTTATGCTATCACAAATCCAGGTGATGTAGCAGTAGTTCCAGACCCAACTTACCCAATCCATGAGTATAGTTTTATACTTGCTGGTGGAAATGTTATCAAGTTTGGTATAGAGTTTGATGAAGATTACAAAGTAAAAGAAGATAAATTTTTTGAAGATTTAGAGAGAGTTTTTAAAGAAAGCTCACCTAAACCAAAATATGTTTTAGTAAACTTCCCACACAACCCATCAACGGCAACTGTAACACAAGACTTTTATGTTCGTTTAGTTGCTATGGCTAAAGAGAAAAGATTTTATGTGATAAGTGACATCGCTTATGGTGATATAACTTTTGGTGGTTATAAAACTCCGTCTATCATGAGTGTAGAGGGTGCTAAAGATGTAGCAGTTGAGTCTTTTACACTAAGTAAATCTTACAATATGGCAGGTTGGAGAGTAGGTTTCTTTGTTGGAAATCCTAGACTAATCGGAGCATTACAAAAGATAAAATCATGGTTAGACTATGGTATGTTTACACCGATACAAGTAGCTGCAACAGTAGCACTAAACGGTGACCAACAATGTGTTCAAGATATAACAGATAAATATGACCATAGACAAAATGTTTTAATAGAAGCATTTGATAGAGCTGGTTGGCATATAAGAAGAAATCAAGCAAGTATGTTTGTTTGGGCAAAACTACCTGAATGTGTTGAGCATCTTGGAAGTTTGGAGTTTTCAAAAAGACTTTTAAAAGAAGCACAAGTAGCAGTAGCACCAGGAATAGGTTTTGGTGAGTATGGTGAGGGTTATGTTCGCATCGCTTTAATTGAAAATGATAATCGTATAAGACAAGCTGCAAAAAATATAAAAG
>CAZSWW010000130.1:0-4661 GCA_964611265.1 uncultured Sulfurimonas sp.
TTGCATTAACAAATACAAGATTTCATGAGTTTAGTTATCCAGAGTTTTTTGCACTTTTCTTATTTATGATTTCAGGTTTCCAATTTATGGTTGCTACTGATAATCTTATTTTAGTATTTGTTGGACTTGAAACGGCTTCTTTAGCTTTATATACACTTATTGCTATGCATAACCGTGATAAATCATTTGAAGCAGCAGTAAAATACTTTACTATGGGTGCATTAGCAGCTGGTTTTTTCTCTTTTGGTTCAATGATATTTTATGCTCTTACAGGTTCAGTTGAGATTAACCAAATCGCAGCTGTATTAGAAGCAAATCAATATGCAGATATAGGTTTCGTTCTTGTTGCAATTACATTTATGTTAGCATCATTTGGATTTAAACTTTCTCTAGTTCCATTTCATACTTGGGCTCCAGATGTTTATGAGGGTGCTTCAGCTGCAATGGCTGGTTATATGTCAATCGTTCCAAAAATAGCTGCATTTATAGTTGTAATGAGACTTTTTGAATTCTTAATTCATAGTGGTGTAGTTTGGTTAGAAGTTATCTTGTATGTTTTTATAGTTCTTACTATGACTATATCAAATATCTGGGCTTTAGTTCAAACAGATGTTAAAAGAATGTTAGCTTATTCATCTATCTCTCATGCTGGTTTTGTTATGGCAGCAGTTATGATAGGTACGACTCAAGCAAACTCTGCATTACTTTTATACTGGGTACTTTTTGCATTTACTAACCTTGGTTCATTCTCAATGTTATGGATATCTCGTGCTAAAAATAGTGAAGATTTTGCAGAATCAGATCACAGTTATGATAAATTTGCAGGTCTAATTAAAACTTCACCAGTAATGGCAACATTTATGGGTCTTTTTATGTTAAGTTTAGCTGGTATCCCACCATTTGCAATATTTTGGGGTAAAGTATATATGATTAGTTCTGCTGTTACAGGTGGTTATACTCTTCTTGCTCTTATTATGGCACTTAACTCTGCTATAGCTGGTTATTACTACTTAAAACTTATTATCTATATGTTTATGAAAGATCCAGTTGTTGGTAAAGATGGTCAAGTTTATACTGTAAACTCTACTTTATCATTACAAGTGATTGTTGGTTTTGCAGCTATTGGTACTATCTTTGCAGTAGCATTTGTAAACCCACTTTTAGAGTTTATAACTGCATTTGTATATAATAGTGGATATTAATAATCCAAAAAGGTAAAAAGTGCTAAAACTTGTTTTATTTGCTCTTTTTACAATATCTTCTTTTGCTCTTGAGATCTCTCTCAATGGTGCGAAAGAAAATTTTACTAAATACTCAACCCTACATTTAAAACATGAAAATAAATTTTTATGTCAAGAGAGTATAGATGACTTTGGAGTAGTACAAAATGTTATTTGTGCATTTTCAAAAAAACCTAGTTCTAAATTAAAAACTATCCAAAACAATTTTTTTACAATAACAAGTAAAGTAAGTAATGATACTTTTTTTATTATAATAAAACCATTTAAGAAACTAAAGCTTATCCCAATGATTTTTAATTTAACAAATGAAAATACTATATTTAATGTAAAAACAAATATGGCAAAACATTGGATGATTGTAGGTTATGAAAAAAAATTACCTTTTATACAAAAAGATGCACAATCAGATGTATCTATTAATTTTCCTTTTTTTATGGATAGTAAAGTTTTACCATATATAGGTGGATTAGATATAAAAGGGAATCCTGTTCATGTTGAAGAGGTAGAAGATGTAAATGGTTTTCTTAAAATAAAAAAATTATTTAAAGAAAAAAAATACCAAAGTTGTTTAGATTTAGTTAAAGAGGTTCAAGAAGTTTCACCAAATTCTATTTTTAATGTAGAATTACTTTACTATGAGATAAAAGCTTATGCTAAATTAAAAGAGAGTGAAAATGTTATAGAACTAGCAAAAGTATATATTAGAGAATATTCTTCAGATGAAAATATTGCAGAAATTTTATCTCTTTTAGGTCGTGCATATTCTCTTATAGGTATGAATACTGATGCTGATTATTTTTTTGATAGACTCTTTAGTGAACATCAAGATTCAGAATTCATGAATCTGGCTAAAATATATAAAGGTAATATGCTAGAAGAATCGGGTGATCCATCTAAAGCAGAAAAATATTATAGACAAGCTTTAAATAATACGACTAAGATAGATATAGCAGCACATGCTGCTTATGATTTAGCAAATAATCTTATATCTAGGTCAAAAAAAGATGAAGCTTCTAAATTTACTATGAAGATAGTAAAAGCAAAACCTGATTATTTTATGAATGATTTGGAAAAATCAAAAGATATGATGAAGAGTTTTGAAAATTGGCAAGATTATATAACAGCAGCTTCTATAGCAAAATGTATTATAGATGAAATAGATAATAAGCATGATGATTATGAAAGACTTTTAAGAGATAGAGCAATATGGCTTAGTAAATCAAACGAAAAAGAAGAAGCTTTAAAAGCCTTAAATATCTACTTAAAAGAGTTTAATGATGGTGATTATTTAGATGAAATATTGGTTGCAAAAGATTCATTGTTTTTTGATACTACAAATGATATAAATACCAGCATGAAACTAGAAGAATATAATAAACTTATAGTTAACTATGATGGTGATTCTATAGGAAATAAAGCTATCTATGAAAAAGCAAAATTACTTCTTGATGAAAAAAGATATAGTGATGTTTTAGATTTTAAAGAAGCTATATTAGATTTAAATAGTGAAAAATATAAAGATACAGAAGAGATTATAAAAGAATCAGCTATTGGAATTATGAAAGAATCATTAAAAAATAAAAAATGTCATGAGGTATTAGATATATCTCATGATTATAATATCTCTTTATCAAGTGAATGGGATGATAGTTTGTATGATTGTGCTATGATGGGTGGTGATTATGAACTGTCTAAGAAAATAGCATCTTCAAATTTAAAGGCTAAAGATTTAGAAGAGAGAAAAAAATGGTTATATAGATATATAAAAGTAGATTTTGCAACTGGAAATTATAGTGATGTTATATCTGCTGCTAATGAGTTAATAACACTTATTAAGGATGATAAAAACTCAAAATATATAGATATTTATAGAATTATTTTTGATACATACCAAAGGGTTGAAAATAATGATAAAGTTTTAACATCAATCTTAGATATAGAAGAAAAATTTGGTCTTAGTTATAAAGATATAGATAGATATGCAGATGTTATGACCATAGGAAGTGAGATAAAAGATAATAATATAGTTATAAAATATGGTCAAAAAATTATGAAAATTCAAAAAGAATCTAATTCAAATCCACAAAGTCCATTTGTTGAATTTACTTTATATCAGGCATATTTATCAAAAGAGGATTACAATAAAGCATTAGACATAATTTTATCTTTAGATAAAATAGATTTGAAAAAAACAACTAGGTCTAGGCAAAAATATCTATTAGGTACAATTTATACTAGATTATGGAGAGATGATGAAGCTACACAAGCTTATAATGAATCTATAAAGGCAGATGAAAATTCTTCATGGGCTAAACTTTCAAAAAGTGCAATGGAATTATAGATTTAGGTACTAAAATTGCTTTATTATAATAAATGGATGTAAAATATCTAAGTAAGGAATACTTAAAACAAGGATACATTATGCAAGTAAATTCTTCAGAAGTTGTGATGAATGCACAACATAGTTTTTCAAGAACAGAGGTAGAAAGTAAAACAAGTTTTGAATCTTTTATGCAATTGGATTCATCTGATATTGATGATGCTAATATGGTGGAAAAATCAAATCAAATCGAAAAAACAGCCCCATCACAAAAAGATGATACTCAAACTACAATCCAATCTATACTTAAAGGACTCCTTAATTCACTATCATTAAATAAAGAAAATGCTTCTATGTGTGCAGATGATATAACAAAAGAGGTAGATAAAGCTATAGGTTACTCACACCTTAGTATCTATAGTCGATATGAAGAGCATGAGAGTGTAAGTATAAATACTATGGCTTCTATCAAAACAGATAAAGGTTGTATGGATTTAAACTTAAACTATTCTATGAGTAGAGATTTTGTAGTGGAAAATCAACTAGATATATACTCATTAACAGATCCATTAGTTATAAATCTTGATGGTGAACTACCATCACTTAGTACAGATACATTTAACTTTGATATAGATAATGATGGAGAGAGTGACCAAATATCTAAACTTTTAGGAAACAGTGGTTTTTTAGCATTAGACAAAGATAATGATGGAAAAATAACAAAAGGAAGTGAACTTTTTGGTACTAAAACTGGTGATGGATTTGGTGAACTTAGTCTTTACGATGATGATGAAAATGGTTGGATAGATTCAAATGATACTATATTTAATCAGCTTCAAATATGGTTACAAAATGATAAACAAGAGGACAAAGAGTTAGTTGCTTTAGGGGAGATGGGTATAGGTGCTATTTATCTAGGAAGTACGGAGAGTGATTTTACATTTAAAACACAAGAAAATCAAACTTTAGGACAGATGAAAAGAAGTGGATTTTTCTTAAATGAAAATTTAACAACAGGAACTATATCTCAGATAGACTTAAATAAATCACAAGAAAAAACTGAAAATTCCCCTCTTGCAAATTTACTACAAATTTAAAAA
>CAZSWW010000131.1:0-4641 GCA_964611265.1 uncultured Sulfurimonas sp.
TTCTCATCCCTCTATAATTTCTTCGTACCATATAACATCCTTTTTATGTACTTTTCTTTCAAACCAAATCGACCATATTTATTTTAACTTTAATCAATATTTATAAATCTTTACTAGATTTTATAACAAGTTTCATAAGTGCAGGAACTAAAAAGAGGTCTGCTAAAACTGCTACTATGATAGCTATACCTGTTAAAAGTCCAAAGTTAAATATGTTTGACATAGATGCACCCATAAACACAAAGAAACCTAAACTTAAAACTATGGTTGTAACTATCATCGCTCTACCTGTTCCTAAAAGTGTTAGTCTTATAGCTTTATCTACATCGTTATACATCAGTTCATACTTTCTAAAGTTGTGCATAAAGTGTACAGTGTCATCTACTGCTAGTCCTATGGCTATAGCACCGATTAGCATCGTAAACATATCTAGTGGCATATCAAAGATAACCATTACTGTTGTCATAACAAGTATAGGTGAGATATTTGGTATCATTGAGATTAGCCCTATCTTTACATGACCTACTAAGATAAGCATCATTATGGTTATAAGAAAGAGTGCAAGAACATAAGAGATAGCACTGCTATGTATAGATGCAGTTATAATCCTAGCTAGTAGGTTTGATATACCTGTTACTATTACATCCACATTATCATCAAAATGTTTATTTATAGAGTTATCTATCTCTTTTAAAAGAACTACATAGTCCATAGCATCAAGATATGGTAGTTTTACAGTTATACGAGCCTTAGAAAAACCACTATCTACAAAATCTTCTAAGTCATCACTACCTGAGTTTTCAAACAGAAGTAACTCTTGTGCTATCATATTTTTGTCTTGAGGGATTGTGTAAAACTCTTGTTTGTTTTCATTTAGTGCTTTGTTTGTTTCTTTTATGATATCAACTACACTTAGTGTTTTTCCTACAAAGTATTTATCATTTTTTATACTAAGTATATCTTTACTAAAAGCATCTATAGTGTTTAAAATCTTTGGTTCATAAAGACCATTTTCTTTTTTTGTATCTATGATTATCTCTAAAGTTACTGAACCTTTTAGGTTGTTATCTATAAGGTTTGTAGCTACTCTTACAGGATGGTTCTCAGCAAACCAAACTATAGGCTTATGTGAAAATCTCAGTTGAGATACAATAGCAAGAGATACAAATATGATGATAAATGATATACTAACTACCGTTTTTGGATGGTTTATACTTATGTTTGAGATGCTAACTAAAGTTTTGTCCATAAAAGAGTTTGTTTCATTGTCATCTGTTACTACGGCTATATATTTTGGTTTTAACTTTATGGCACTAAGTAGGGCAGGTAAAAGAACAAGAGTATATAAAAGACCTACAATAACCCCAGCACTAGCAAACTTACCTAAGTCTGCAACAGGTGCTAACTCTGAAAATGAAAAACTCCAAAGACCAGCAGCAGTTGTTAGTGATGTCATAACTATAGCTAACCCACTATGCCCCATAGCATACCTAAGAGATGCTTTCTTGTCTTTTGTTATGTCAAACTCTTTGTAAAATATAGAGAGTATATGTATGGTAGCACCAACAGTAACAGCGAGTAAAAAAGATGGAAGTATTTGAGTAACAACGGTGATAGGTGCTTTAAATATAGCCATAAGAGATAGAGCAGATATAATAGTTAATATAACTATAAATAGAGGTAAAACTACACCACTTACCCTTTTAAACATGATAGCTAAAATGATAGCTATAACAAGGATTACAAACCTTATAAACTTTTGCATATCTGATTTCATAGATGCTTTTAGTTCTGCATTTATAACTGCTGTTCCTGAAACAAGTATCTTAAAGTCATCTGCTTGATATTTCGATGCTATCAGATTTGTTTTGTTTACTATCTCTGTATTTTCTTCCTCTGTTAAAAATAACTTTTTCTCAGTAGATGTTGTCTCTTCTTCATCACCAAATTCATCCTCTTCATCCACTTTTGGTAGTGGGTTACCATCTGCATCTAGTGAAGAGTAAGTAGCTGTATCTATGATAATAGTGGTTATAGTACCAGCTTCATCAAAAATAAGATTTTTTAAAAGTGGGTTATTTTTTGCTAACTCTTTTTTAAATGCTAACTCTTTTGCATCTTGTGGTATATCTTCAAACAAGTCATCTACTATAAGACTATCTTGTGTACCTCTTGTATTTCTAGCATTTATAAGTGAGTTTACCTCTGTGATATTTGGTAAGTTGTCTTCTAAATCTTTATGAAATTTTTTTAGTTTTATAAGAAAATTTTTGTCATAAATATCTTTAGTTTGTATGGCTATTAGTATCTTTTCATCTCTACCAAACTGGTTTCTAAACTTATCGTATTCTATCCTTAGTGGGTCTTGTTTGTGTAAAAACCCCTCTGTAGAAGTATCGACATAAAGATAACGCATATTTGATGCCATTGCAATTAAAATTGCTAAGACTATAAATATCACTTTAAATTTATTTTCGAAAATTAGATCTGAAAACAGTTCAAACTTTTTTTCTGTTTTTTTCTTCCAAGCCATAAGAATATCTTTGTATTAAATTTTTAAAATGATAGTATAAGAGTATTAACTCTATGTTAATTTTCTTTATTAACATTAAATTAATACACTTAGTATAAACTACAAAATTGAAAAGGAAAAATTATGCTTAGAAAAATATTACTCACAATAGGTATAGGTTCAACTCTACTTTTAGCAAATCAAGCTAAAGATATTATGCAAAATGTTTTAGATAGAGATGATGGTGATAAGATAATTACAACTATGCAGATGCAACTTATAGATAAAAACAAACATAAGAGAGTGCGAGATATGAAAACTTACTCCATAGATGTTGGTAAAGATGAGAAAAAACTTATCTTCTTTTTATCTCCTAGTGATGTTAAAAATACTGCTTTTTTAACTTATGATTATAGAGATGATGCAAAAGATGATGACCAATGGCTTTATCTACCTGCACTAAATAAAACCAAAAGAATCCCAGCAAGTGACAAAGATAGTAGTTTTATGGGGAGTGATTTTTCATACTTCGATATGACAAAACCAAATCTTGATGATTTTAACTTTAAGATTTTAAAAGAGAGTGTTGTTAAAAGAAAAAGTGGTAATGAGAAAGTTTGGGTTATACAAACAACACCAAAATCTAAAGAGATTATGGATGAAACAGGCTACACAAAATCAGTAGCTTATGTAAGAAAAGATAACTTTATGATAACTCGTGCAAAATACTACCTAAAAAAAGCAAAAAGAGTTAAGTATATGGATGTTAAAAAAGTGCAAAAGATAGATGGTATAGATGTAGCTACCATAACAACAATGACAACAAAAAAAGGTAAAACAACTTTGCATAAAACTATACTTATACAAAGTGATGTAAAGATGAACCAAGAGAGTGTAAAAGAGTCTATGTTTATAACAAGAACTATAGAAAAAGGTTTATAAGGTGCTAAGAAAAGTCCTTATAGCATCTTTACTTTTTAGTGTTGCAACTTATGGTGATGAGTTTGATGATGAATTTGGAGATGATGAGGTTATAGAGATAGTTCAAACAAAGAAGAAAGATGATTTTGTTTATTATGGTTCTTTAGCTTATGAAACTAACTATAGTTATAAACAAAAATATGATGAGTTTTCATCTTCTAAACTCTCGCTTGACTTGAAACTAGAGTACCTTTTAGATGATGCTACTAAGATAAAATCAAATATAAAAGCATATAAAGATTTTCATACCAACACTAACGATACTACAGATTTTAACCTAAATGAGCTTTCTATAGAAGGAAAAATCAAAGATAATGTAGATTACAAAGTAGGGCGACAGATAGTGGTTTGGGGTAAATCAGACAATATCAGAATCACAGATATACTAAACCCACTCGACAAAACTATGGTTGGGATGATAGATATAAAAGATTTACGACTAGGTAGAGTTATGTCAAAACTAGATTACTATAGTGGTAGTTGGTCGTTTAGTGGGATAGTTCTACATGAAAATAGATACTCAATGATGCCAACTTTAGGAAGTGATTATTATATGCCATATAGCTATCCACAAGAACCGAATACGGAACTATTTAGTGGTGTAGCACTAAGTGCAAATGCATCTTTAGAGGGGCAAGATATATCATTTTATGCATCTCATCAGTATATGGATAATTCAACTAGCAAATCAGATATGCTAGGTTTTGCATACAACAAAGTTTTTGGGAACTATCTTTTTAAAACAGAATTAGCATACTTTCATAACGATATAACTGATGCCAAAACAGATGCTTTAATAGGTTTAGAATACAACGGCATAGATGAGGGTAGCATCTCTTTTGAAGTGGCAAATAAAGATGATGATATACAGTATGCGATTAGATTTTCTCAAAGTTATATAAACAATACTCTTGATTTTACAGCTTTATATAGTGGTTTTGGTAAAAACTTAGAAGATGGTGGATTTGTAAGAGTGTGGTTTGATTATGATATAGATGATGAGTTTAGTTCAAGTTTTGGGATTATCACTTACCAAGATGGGGAAAACCTTTTTTGGAAAAATATCAAAGATAATGATAAAGTATTTTGTAATTTGAAATATAATTTTTAAGAGTAGGGTGAGATATGAAGATAAGAGTTTATTATGA
>CAZSWW010000132.1:0-4637 GCA_964611265.1 uncultured Sulfurimonas sp.
ATCTCATCTATAAAAAGTATAGCATTTGGTATATTTTTCACCTCATCCATAACACCTTTTAGTCTTTTTTCAAAGTCACCTCTATACTTTGTTCCAGCTAGTAAAGCACTCATATCTAGTGCAAAAAGTTTAGCATCTGCTATGATATTTGGCACATTTTTAGCCACTATATCTAAAGCTAAACCCTCAGCAATAGCTGTTTTACCTACACCTGCTTCACCAACTAAGATAGGGTTATTTTTCTTTCTTCTACATAAAATCTGAACAACTCTTTTTATCTCATCATCTCTACCTATTACAGGGTCTATCTTTCCATCTTGTGCTTTTTGTAGTAGGTCTATAGAGTATTTATCTAAAAAAGTTTCTTGTTTATCTGTTTGCTCATTTATCTCTTCTTCATTATGTGAGATTATCTCTAAGATATCTAATCTTTCAATCCCATACTCTTGTAGTAAAAGGTATGAAAATGTATTTTCTTCACTATATATAGCAACCAACAAGTCTCCAACTTCTGCACTTTTTTGACTTGATGTTTGAACATGAAGTATCATGTTATCTATAAGTCTTGAGAGTGCTACAGTTTCATAAGGGTCTTTATCTATCCCCTCTGGAAGTACCTCTATATCTGTTTTTATATAGTTTGCTAAAAGCTCTTTCATCTTTTGAATATCACCACCACAACTTGATATGATTAGTGAACCATCAGTAGAGTTTAGTAGATTATAAAAAATATGTTCTATTGTTAGGTATTCATGCTTTAACTCTTTAGCAAAGATGATTGATTTTTGAAAAATATCATTTAATTTGTTACTTATCATCTACTCTTCTTCCATTATAGCTTTTAGTGGGAAACCACTATCTTTTGCTTTTGTGATAACTTGCATCACTTTTGTTTGAGCTATTTCATGAGTATATACTCCACAAAGCCCTTTAGTTTTTTTATGAACTTCAAGCATAATTTGTTCTGCTTGTTCATAACTTTTATGAAAGATACTCATCAAAACATCTACAACAAAATCCATAGAGGTATAATCATCATTAAGTATAAAAACTTTGTATTTTTTTGGAAATTTTATCTGTATCTCTTCTTTTAAGTCTAAATCATTGTCTAATGCCATTTTAGTTCCTAATATTTGGTACAATTATTATATCAAAAGAGGGGTAACTATGTCTAAACGAATTTTTATAACAGCTACAAATACTGATATTGGTAAAACTTACACAACAAAACTACTTTTAAAAGAGTTTGCATCTCGTGGTTTTAAAGTTGGAGTGATTAAACCTGTTGAGACTGGTGTAGTTAATGGTATCTATCCTGATGGTGATGTTTTACTAGAATATGCTAAAAACTTAAACTCTGAGTTCAATCATTTGTCAGTTGAAGATATAGTTCCTATCTCATACGAACTTCCATCTGCTCCATATATAGCATCAAACAATTCAAAGTTTGATTTTAAAAAATTAGATAAAGCTATACAAAAACTTGAAAAGATTTGTGATATTTTACTTATAGAAGGAGCTGGTGGACTTTATGTTCCACTTGATTCTGACACTATGATATGTGACTTAATAAGTCACTTAAAAGCTTCTACACTTTTAGTAACACATTGTTCATTAGGATGTATCAATGATACTTTACTTAGTAAAAAAGCTTTAGATTCTCTAGGTATTAAAAATACTGTTGCATTTAATTGTCGTAAAAGTGATAGTAGTTTTCAAGATATAAGCGAACCATATTTTAAAAATACAAATTTTGAAGTTTTAAAAGTTAGTCAAAATATAGACAAAATTTGCGATGTATTGTATAATCTGTAAAATTAAAAGGTTATTATAAATGCAACACTTAACAAGAACTGATGATTTTACAAAACAAGAGATTGAAGAACTTTTAAAAGATGCTAAAAAGTTTAGTGATGGTAAGTTTTATAGAGTTTTACAAGATAAAATAATCATAACACTTTTTTTTGAAAACTCTACAAGAACAAAAAGTTCATTTGAGATAGCTGCAAAAAGACTAGGTGCAGAGATAGTGCATCTTGATGTCGTAAATAGTTCTACAAAAAAAGGTGAAACACTTGTTGATACTGCTATGAATCTTGATGCTATGGGTCCTGATGCTATTATAGTTCGTCATCAAAATTCAGGTGTTCCTAAAATATTATCTAACAATACGAATGCTTCTATTATAAATGCTGGTGATGGCGCTCATGCTCATCCAACACAAGCACTTTTAGACCTTTTTACATTGAAAGAGCATTTTGAAGATTTAGATGGTAAAAAAATTGCAATTGTTGGAGATATAAAAAATTCCCGTGTAGCCAATTCTAACATAGAACTTCTAACCCGTTTTGGTATGGAAGTTATACTTGTTGCACCTCCACATTTTTTACCAAAAACATCACTTAGAACTACAAACCATCTAAAAGAGATTATAGATGAAGTTGATGCTATTATGAGTTTAAGAACTCAAACTGAACGACACTCTTCTCAAAGTTATGCATCTTTAAAAGATTATGCAAGTGATTTTTGTATAACTGAAGAGCTTATAGGGGAAAGAGATATAATACTTCTGCACCCTGGTCCAGTTCATAGAAATATAGACATCTCAGATGCTCTTTTAGCCGATAAAAGATGTAAGGTACTAGAGCAAGTGAGCAATGGTGTTTCTATGAGAATGGCTGTTCTTAAAAAGCTTATACTAAAATCATAGATGAGATTTAAGGACTTAAACTCTTTAGGTAAAAAAAGAGAACCTTTTTTATTTGTAAGTGATTTTAAAGGTCAAAATCTTGAAGTTTTTTCATTAGACAAGCTTCAAGATGCCGATATAGAGTTTTGTATAGATAAAAATTATAGATATAAAGCACACAATAACTTTTTAGATAAATCAAAATCATCTTTTGACAATTACAAACAAAAATTTAACACAATTCAAGAACATATAAAAAATGGTGATACATATCTTTTAAATCTAACCCAACCAACAGATGTAAAAACTTCACTTAGTTTAACAGAGATTTATACTTATGCAAATGCTCACTATAAACTAAGATTTAAAGATAAATTTGTTTGTTTTTCTCCAGAATCATTTATACAAATAAAAGAAAATAAAATCCATACATACCCTATGAAAGGGACTATAGATGCAAATATATGTGATGCAAAAGAGAAGATTTTAAACAACAAAAAAGAGATGGCTGAACATATAATGGTTGTTGATTTGTTGAGAAATGATTTAAGCATAGTTTCTACAAATGTAAAGGTAGATAAGTTTAGATATATCCAAAAGATAGATGCAGGAGATAAAGAACTTTTACAAGTAAGTTCACATATAAGTGGTACTTTAGAAGATAGTTGGCATGATAAAATCGGTGATATTTTAAAAGCTATACTACCTGCTGGTAGTATAAGTGGTACACCTAAGAAAAAAACTATAGAGATTATACAAAAAGTTGAAAATTATAATCGTGGATATTTTACTGGGGTATTTGGTGTGTATGATGGAGACTCATTAGATAGTGGGGTTATGATAAGATTTATAGAGAAACAAGAAGATGGTTATATCTATAAAAGTGGTGGTGGAATCACTTGTGATAGTAACATTAGTGAAGAGTATCAGGAGTTACAAGATAAAATTTATATACCATAGTTTGTATTATCTCTTTGCACTTTTTTTACATCTATGTTTGGTGAATTTATTTAGTTCAGATTTATATGTGGTTTATTTTATAACACTTTTTTTAGCTGTATATTTACTACATTTCCAATACAGATTATTTTCAAAAAAGATATTTATAATCTACAGTATTTTACTTTTTTTATTCTCAAAAACTACATTTTATGAAGATGTAACTTTTCAAATATATCTTTATTTTGATATTTTTCATAATCTTATTTATACAGATAATCAAGTAACTTATACTTTATCACTTCTTCATTTTATAATCATCATAAATAAAAAAGTTATTAAAATATTTTAGATAATATGATACAATTTTAAATACAAAATTAAAAGGCATTTTATGAACGATACCCAAGACTTAACAACATTAACTATACGAATCGGAATCTTTGTTGTAATAGCAGCTATTTTTTATTTTATTCTTAAAAGTAAAAAATAAAATTATTTATGCCATCTTACTTAAGTATCTCTAAAACAGATTTTTTGTTCATCTTTCTTGCAAAATCTTTAGCTTTGAGTCCTTTTGCTTCAACTGCATCTTGATTTGCACCATTAGCTAAAAGGTTTTTTAAAATATCAACTCTTCCATAACAAGAAGCAACCATAAGTGGTGTAAGTTTACTTCTTCTTGTTGTACTATTTACATCTCTACCCTCTTTTATAAGAAACTTTACCATCTCCATATTGTCATAAGTTATAGCCATATCAAAAACAGATACACCCTCATCATCAAAGTCCTCTATATCTGCACCACTCTCAACTAACAACATAAGCAAGTCAAAATCACATCTAGCTCTCAATGCACAAGCTAAGACACCCTCCCCTACATCATTTACCTCATCTATATCTGCACCTTTTTTTAGGTACTGCTTAACACCAATATAATCATTATTTTTTAAAAGTTCCAACCATTTATTCATAAAGTTATTATACAAAAGTAGCCGTTAATAAACTT
>CAZSWW010000133.1:0-4545 GCA_964611265.1 uncultured Sulfurimonas sp.
ATTATAAAGATAAATTAAATTCTATACAAAAAGAGTTAGATAGTTATTTTTTAAAAAATTATTTTGGTGAAAATGGTTTTATACTCTCAAGTACTACAACAACACAAGAAAGACTTCAAAATCAAGATAGTCAAGATATGAAACAAGATTTAGAAAATCTAGCAAAAGATAATGAGCTTAAAAAATTTACAAAATTCAACTTTTTAGAACTAGAAGATGATGAGATTTGCATAGATATTTTTCAAGAAGAGTTAAATGATACTACTGTTTGTAAGTACTGTTCAAAAAGAGTTATAGTAAAAGATGAAGCTTGTAGTATCTGTTTAAACCAAATAGAATTAGGCGAAAAACTTACAAAAAACAGATATATAAAGATATACAAATCACAACAAAAAACAAAAGATATATCTCTTTTAAAATTCAATGAAAACTATTATTATGTAAGTTTTTTCAATACTACTCCACAAGATAGTTATAATACTTTTGATATATCCACAAAAAGTTATTGTGATATACCTAAATGGTCGTTAAACTCTTATGTAGCAAAAATTGATGATGAGATAAAAACATTTGAAGAGTTAGCCAATGGTTCAAGTGGACTTTTCGCACTTAAAGCTGATGTAGATAAACTCGGAGATACTTTTAGAGAATACTATATGACCTCATTTAAAAAGTTCAATCGTCTAAGCCGTGAACTTGACTTTTTCTTTAGTGATTATGCTACTGATATGATGCAAGGTAAAAATCTATATACAGTTTTTGCTGGTGGGGATGACCTTTTTGTTATAGGGGAATATAAAGAGATAGTAGAATATGCAAAAAAATTAAGAGAAGAATTTTATAGGTTTTCACTTCAAAAAGCAACCCTATCTATGGGGCTTGTAATGTTTAAACCATCTACACCTATAAACTACATATCAACAAAAGCAGATGATGCAGAAGCAAGAGCAAAAGCTATTGTGAAAAATAAAAAAGATAGAGATGGGATAGATATATTTGGTATATCTATGAAGTTTGGAGAGTTTTTAAACATAGAAAAAGAGTTTAAAAAAGTTGTTGAGTTTTTAGAAAAAAATGGTGTTGATACTACTACTTTTTACTATCGACTTATAGAGTTTTGTGATATGCGAACAAATATCAATGAAAATATACAAAATGCTTTATGGAAATCAAAACTAAACTATCTTATAAGGCGAAACATAGCTAAAGAAAATAATGATTTTAACATCTTTGAGATACTTTATAATCTTATAGAAGATAATGGTGAAAGATTAAAACCATCCATATTTTTAAAGATATATGAAAATAGAGATAAAACAAAAAAAGGAGAAAAGTAGATGCAAAGATTAATGCAAAATATAAGTTTTAAAACTGATGATAATAAATTGGTTGAGATGTTTGGAGATAAAGCTCAAAAGATAGCACAAAAACTTGAGGGCGATATAAAAACAACACAATTTAGAAAGTTTTATGAAAAAGTTTTAGAACTAAATGATAAAGCTCAAAATCTAAATGATGATGAGTTTAAAACACAGGTTTTACCATTTATAAAGATGCTTAACTCAAAAGTACAATATGCAAAAACAAGAAAACTTTGTAAAGATGGATTTGTAACACTTATGGAAGTATCTATAAAAAATATAGATTCAGTAGAAAAACTTCAAAATTTCAAATACTTTTTAGAAGCAATAATCGGCTTTATGCCAAAAAGATAGGGAGAAAACTATGATAACAGTACAAAGTAAACTAAAACTTATAACAGGTCTTCACATAGGTGCAACAGATGATAGTATGAAAATAGGTGGTATAGATAGTCCAGTACTTAAAAGAGAAATTTTTTGTGATACAGATGGTGAAGTGGGGTTTGGAGATAGTTTTAAAACAAAAGTTACAGAACCGTATATAGCTGGAAGTAGTCTAAAGGGTAAAGTTAGAAGTTTACTAGAACACTATTTTAGACTTATAGACCCACAAGGTGATGGAAAAGTAGTTGATAGTTCATCAGACTTTGGAGATACTAAAAAAAGAGATCTAATAGTAAAACTTTTTGGAGAAAGTGCAGGAGAAAATAAAAGTGCTAATATAACGAGAGTAATATTTAGAGATTGTTTTATAACAAATGATGTAAGAAAAGCTTATATTGAGCATAAAATCTCACTTAGTGAAGAAAAAGCAGAAAATGTTATAGATAGAAAAACAGGTACAACTATAAATGGTGGGTTAAGATTTATAGAGAGAGTTCCATCTGCTGTTGAGTTTGACTTTGACTTAACTATAAGAACTTTTGAGGGGGATGATGTAGAGTTATTTAAAGATACTATAAAACTTGGTCTTAAACTTCTTGAGTTAGATGCTCTTGGTGGTAGTGGAAGTCGTGGATATGGTAAAGTTGAATTTAGTGATATATCCCAAGATATAAAAGATTTTGTTCAAAAAGTAGAAAGTAAATTAAAATGAAACTTTTAAGATATAAAGTAACATCAAACTCTTCTTTTATATCTTACCCAAAAGGTGATATGATTTTTGGACAGTTTGCAAGTATGTTATTTTTAAAAAATGATATAACTTTACAAAACTACCTTGAAGAAAAACCTAAGATTATTTTTAGTGATTTTTTACCTATGGATTATGTTATGAAACCATCATTACCTTTAAGTTTTTTTGATGTAAAAGATAGCGATAAAAAAGAGTTTAGAAAAAAGCAGTATATATCACTTAAAAATTTACAAGATGCTAAGCTAAAAGAGTGTGAAGCGATAGAGTTTATACAAACTAAAACAGTGATAAAAAACTCTATAAACAGAAAAACATTTTCAACTGATGATAAAGGTATGTTTGCACCCTATGGCATAGAGGAGATAAACTTTAAAAAAGAGATAAATCTTTATGTTTTATATGATGAAAATAGTTTCTCAACTTCTCAAATAACATCATCACTTCAAGAGATGGGAAGAGTTGGTTTTGGTAAAAAAAGTAGTATAGGTAAAGGGCAATTTAGTATAAAGTTGGATGATGATTTTAAAGGTTTTAAAGATATAAAATCATCTTACTATATGACACTTTCACCAACGATACTTAATAATAAAGATGATTTTATTCAAAAAGCTTACTATGATACTTTTAATCGTTACGGAAAACACTCAAATTCTAACACACCATTTAAAAAACCACTTCTTATGGCTCAAAGTGGTGCAGTTGTGAAGTTGAAAGAGAAAAAAGAGTATATAGGCAAAGCTATAAACAATGGGTATAAAAATACTTCGTTTGTACAAGGGTATAGCATAGTTATACCTTTTAAGTTGGAGGGGTAAAATGTTAGGAGATGCTTTTAAACAAGCTGGCATTAGTTCAAAAGATTTTAAAAAAAAGAAAAACATTCAAAAAGAAAAGCCAAAGCAAGTAACAAAAACAAAAGAGATTGTACAAAAAAGTACAATAAAGTTTAAAAAAGATGGTATATTAAAATTAAAACTTACAGCTATATCACCTTTACATATTGGAAGTGGTGAAGTGTATGAACCTACAAATTTTGTGATAGATGGAAACATACTTTATCATTTTAAAGATGAAGATTTTTTTCTGGCACTTGATGAACAACAAAAAGATAGTTTTATGAGAATTATTGATGAAAATAGATCTGATAGCTTTTCAAGAATAAATAAATTCGTAAAAGATAATATTGAAGTATCTAAAAAAATAGCTTTTTTAAAGGTAAAAACAACAGAAGCTTTACAAAAAGATTATAATCAAAAAATAGGTAAAATTTCTCAAATAGAGGGTCATAGTGGCAATTATACAAAAGTTTTTAATAAATTTGAAATTCAAAGGATTCAAAGAAAACAGCTAAAATCAAAAGATTTTACTTATAGTTATCTTGGATATATAACTGGTAGTAGTTTAAAAGGTGCTATTTCAACAGCATATAGAGAGTTTATTTATAAAAATGATGGAAAACAAGCTTTAGAAATTAAGTTTGAAAACAAAGATGTTACAAAAAATATCTTTAAAGATTTAAAAATATCAGATGCCAAAGTTATAAAGATAGGTACAAAAATAGGTTATGCTTGTAACAAAGAAAGATTTGAAGATGATGAAACAGGTATGAGTACTTTTATAGAAACTATCAATCCAAATAGTGAGTTTATAGTTGATATATCTTATCATAATTTAAAAATGCAAGATATACTAAATAGTTTGAATGAGCATTATATACCTATATTTAAATCTATGTTGTTGAATGAAACTGATGGTAAAGAGGAATTTATCAATGAATATTTAGCAGATAGTTTTTATGAGAAATATAAAAATTTTATACCAAAAGAAAATCAATTTTTATTAAGAGTTGGAAAACATAGTGGAGCAAGAGCAGTAACTATAGATGGACTTCGTGATATATCTGTAAAAGAATCAAAATATAAAACATTAAAACATCAAAAAGAGGAAACCACAACTTGGTTATTTGGTGAAAGTAGTAATTCTAGTACAAATCTACTCCCATTTGGCTGGGTACTATGCGAAGTTATAGAGTAAAAAAGTATTTAAAAA
>CAZSWW010000134.1:0-4533 GCA_964611265.1 uncultured Sulfurimonas sp.
TAAATAAAATGTTTAAGATTATACCAAAAAAAGTTTGAAACTAAAGATTTTTGTATGCTACTAACATGGCTGATTCATACAAAGTACAAATATTGCTTAAAGTAAGGTATGACAGAGTTTAACCTAAAAAAAGAATTAACAACACTAAAAACCTGAGTTCGACAATACAAAGCCCAAAAATAGGGTAAATAAATGATATGATATTTTTTAAAAGATTGCCGTTTAGTTGCCCTATATCTGGGTGTTATATTGTCGAACTCAGATTAAAAGACAAACGAAGAGGACAAGCATAACAGCATAAAATAGATGTTGTGTTAATGATTACAATCATGGCTACAATGAGTGGGTATCAAGGCTATAGGGCAATAGGAGACTTTGCACAAAGATATAAAAAACAGATTGTGAAATATTAACTAAAATTAAAGAAAGCTTATAAAAACAAATAAAAAATTAAGTAAGATATTTTATACAATAGTGTATAATACATAAATGTATAAAATAAAAGGAACTAAATGTATAATAATCCATTTTTTTATGGTGGTGTAGCCAAAGAAGATTATTTTTGTAACAGAACATCAGAGATAAAAGAGATAAGGCAAGATATATACTCAGGATTAAATATCCTTTTATTTGCCCCTAGAAGATTTGGTAAAACATCATTGATAAAAAAAGTGGTAGAAGACAAGCATATAAGTTATATCTTTATAGATTTTACTACGATTGCAGATGAGAAAGACTTTATAAACGGTTATATAAATAGTTTTGCTAAGATGTTAAATACTACAGATAAGTTTATGCACTTTGTAAAAGATATAGTAAAGTTACGACCAAATGTGCTAGCTGAATTTTCTAGTAGTGGTGATCCTAAATTTTCACTAAATTTTACAAAAAATGATACTAAACAAACCCTGAAAGAGGTTATGAACCTACCTTACGAATATGCCAAAAAAAGTGATAAAAAAATAGTAGTAGTTTTTGATGAATTTCAAGAAGTGGTAAATCTAAAACTAGAAGCTACACTTCGTTCTATCATACAACACCATAGCAACACACTTTCATATATATTTTTAGGAAGTAAAAAATCTATAATGAGTGAGCTTTTTTTTGACAAATCAAGACCATTTTACAAAAGTGTAAAGCACTTGTCTATAAAATCAATACAAAATGATATATGGAAAAAGTATATAAAAAATGGTTTTAAAAAGTATGATAAAAATATCAAAGATGAACATATAGATATGATTTTAGATATTACAAAAGGTTTTCCATACTACACCCAACAACTAAGCTATGAACTTTTTGCCATTACAGATAAAAAGTGCGATGATACAAAAGTACAAAATGCAATCACCTCTACAATAGAAAAAGAAAAAAGCCTATTTACCCTAGAACTTAGCCACCTAACTTCTAACCAACACAAAGCCTTGCGAGTTATGATAAAATCAGATGGAAAAAATATCTATAAAAAAGAGTTATTAGATAGTTATGATATGAGTAGTTCTACTATAAAAAGAGCAGTTGAATCACTACTAAGTAAAGATATACTTGATTTAGAAGATGGGGTGTATTATTTTCAAGACCCACTTTTCAAATACTATATGAAAAGGAATGAGATATGATGAAACTACTACTAACCCTAACACTACTTTTCAACCTTGCATTTGCCACCCTTGATACAAATTGAGGTTGGTAAATATGTGCTGTGTGCGAAGCGAGGAAATGCCCTTGGGGTGCTAAAAAAGTTGGACACTCCCGTTTTCTTATATATTTTTTATCTTTTGTAAATCTTTGCTACAAGTATAGCTTAAGGGATTGAGTTTACTTGTTGAACTTGAAGATGAGCCTGAACTACCTGATGAACTTTGAGAGAATAAAAAACCAAGACCTACAGTAGTAAATACTGACTTCATAACTACACTCATAAAATAAATAAACAGTAATAGTGTAAGAAGTGAGATTATAGATTCCAAATATACACCTTTATTTTAGTAACAGTATTATACAAAAATAAAATGTTGTTACCAATAGGCTACTAAAATGATTTTTCTTGAGACTTAAAGTGATGGTTAAAAATGCTTGAAAGTTCATACTTTAGGGGTTTTGAAGTGGCTCCGGATACTGGATTCGAACCAGTGACCAAGTGATTAACAGTCACCTACTCTACCGCTGAGCTAATCCGGAATGTGTTGTTGAGCCGAAATTATACTTTATAAAAGTATAATTGTCAAGCTTTTTTCGATGATTTTACTTTTTTTGATGATTTTTTTTATTTGGTATAAAAAAATCTAAGTTAGTAACTGTTTTTATGACTATTTTGGAGTTTTTTATT
This sequence comes from uncultured Sulfurimonas sp., assembly GCA_964611265.1. Lineage (GTDB taxonomy): Bacteria > Campylobacterota > Campylobacteria > Campylobacterales > Sulfurimonadaceae > Sulfurimonas. Next base: position 2,330 of record CAZSWW010000134.1, read on the forward strand.
AAACTGTTTAGTCTTTTTTTACTATCTTCATCAAAAAGTAGGTTTATATCATCTTGTGTTAGAGGTCTTTTATCTAGGGTGTTTAGTATATCTTCATCACTATAATATGAATTATTTGGTTCTGCATGGACTCTTGAAGCTATATTTATAGGTAATGAGTTGTCAAATAGTAGGGATATATCTCTTAACTCTTTATAACTTATGCCACTTACTTTATATGCTGGTGGTCTGTCTATAGTTCCTAAATCTACTCTAGTTATATTTTTTAAAGAGAGTAGGGCATCATTTAGTTTTTTTATTTCATCTTTAGTATCATTCAGTGTATGAACAAAAAGTATCTCTATAAAAAGTTTACCTTTGTATATTTTGCTAAAATCTTGCACTTTTGTTACAACATCTTTTATGCTTATATCTTTATGTGGTCTATCTATCTTTTTAAAAATATCATCACTTATAGCATCAAGAGATAGCTTTACTTGGTCTAGTTTTAGAAGTGTTTTAAAAGTATTTTCATCAACTAGGTTCGCACTATTTGTAAGTATTAAAGTTTCTGTTGAGTTTTTTATCTTGTCTATCTCATTGACTAAATCATCAAGATATGGGTAAAGTGTTGGTTCGCCATTTGCTGTTATGGTTATAACATCTATTTTTTCATCTAAATGTTGTTTTAGTTCATCTATAATTTGAGGTACTTTTATAGTATGATTTTGTTTATCTACTGTTATCGCAGGTGCTAGTTCACAGTAAAGACAGTCAAAGTTACATTGTTTAAGGGCAGGGGATAGGTCTATACCCAAAGAGTTGCCAAATCTCCTTGAGTTTATAGGACCAAAAATTGTTTTCATAAGTATGGTTACTTTTTACTAACTCTTTGACACTCTTTTACAAAGTGTATAGCATTTTCAACTGGCACATCTGGAAGTATCCCATGACCTAAGTTAAATATATGTCTTGAAGTTCCCATAGTTTCTTGTATAGCTTCTACACATTTAGTTGTTGCTTCTTTTGAGTATAGACGACATGGTTCCATATTTCCTTGAAGAACATATTTGTCACCTAGTTTTTCTTTTGCTAGTGACATTGGAGTACTCCAATCAACACCAAAAACATCAAAGTTTCCATATACTTTATCTAAAAATGCAGGGATGCCTTTAGGGAACATTATTACAGGGATATGTGGATATTTTTCTTTTAAGTACTCAGCAATTTCAACCATATATTTCCAAGAAAATTCATCATACTTACCTGGTTCTATTGCTGCTGCCCAGCTATCAAAGATTTGAACTACATCTATCCCAGCTTCTATCTGTTTTTCCATATATAGTTTCACAACATCTGTAACTTTTGCGAGTATCTTATGTAAAAGTTCAGGATTACTATACATCATCTTTTTACAGATATTGTAAGTTTTTGTACCTTGTCCCTCTATCATATAAGTAGCAAGTGTCCACGGAGCTCCAGTAAAACCTATAAGTGCTTTGTTATCATCTCTAGCATCTAGTTGTTGGCGAAGTAGCTCTATCGTTTCATAAACATAAGTAAGTTTTGAAGCAGCTTCATCTCCACCTATCAGTCTATCTATATCAGCTTCATTTTCTATGGGGTCTGAAAACTTTGGACCTTCACCCTTTACAAAACTCAAATCCATACCCATTTCATCAGGTATAACTAAAATATCACTAAAAAGTATAGCAGCATCAACACCTACAATATCTAGTGGTTGAAGTGTAACCTCTGCTGCTTTTTTAGGGTTATGGCAAAGGTTTAAAAAGTTACCAGCATCTGCTCTTACTGCCATATATTCTGGTAAGTAACGACCAGCTTGTCGCATCATCCATACTGGAGTATATGGAGTTTCTTTCCCTAAACATGCATCTACAAATATTTTTCCCATTAGTGTTTTCCTACCTTATTTAAAAAGAATAATCCAACTGCAACAGCAGTTATTGAAAGTGCAAAGTATAACATCTCTAATGCACCATGATATTCTGTATGTCCTACTCGTTGAAAGAAGCTTACAACAAGAACCATAACGATAACTTTACTTATTTTATCTTTTAGTTGGTCTAGTGAATGGATAGCTAAGATTTTGTTTTCTCTCTCTTCATCCTCTTTTGCTATATCTATATCAGATATAAAAAGTTCATACAAACCAAAAGAAAAGATTAGCATAACAACACCAATAAGATATAAATCAACTGCAC
>CAZSWW010000135.1:0-1746 GCA_964611265.1 uncultured Sulfurimonas sp.
CCACCATATTTCTTAACACCAAGTCTTCTACCAGCTGAGTCACGATTATTCTGTGTACTACCCTGACCTTTTTTATGTGCCATAATTAATCTCCTTGAATTTAGTTCCTAAATTAAAGGAACCATTTTATTTAATATTTTATTACACAAAAGGAACAAAGTCCCTTTTGTTACGCTAACGCTAAGTTTTCTTCAGCAGAAAGCTCACGCAACTAGTTGCTTTATAACTATGTATTAATAATTATGCAGCTATTTTCGTGATACGAACACGAGTAAAGTCTCTTCTGAAACCTCTTTTAACTTTTGAATCTTTACGACGACGCTTTTTGAAAATTACAACTTTTCTATCACGACCTTCGTTAATAACTTCAGCAGTTACAACAGCACCATCAACAAATGGTGTACCACACTTAAGTTCACCAGCATTTACAGCAAGAACTTCTTTAATCTCTACAGTGTCTTTAGCTTCAAGAGACATTTTATCTAGTAATAAGATATCACCCTCTTGAACTTTATATTGTTTACCACCGTTTTTAATAATTGCGTACATTAACAATTCCTTACATATTATATTCTACAAAAAAGTACGGGATTATATCGTAGTTTGTTTTAAGTTTCTATTAAACAATTTTATAAGAGTGTTAAAATTGTATCACAAACCATTTTTACATCATCTTTTGTCATAGTTGTGGAACTTGCCAAACATAACCCTTTTTCAAATAACTCTTCACTTGTTCCATCAAGATATGTTTTAGCATCTTTAAATAATGGTTGTAAATGCATAGGTTTAAAAAGTGGTCTTGACTCTACATCTATAGCTTCTAGTGCAAACATAACTTTTTTATAGTCTGTATTTTCAAAAAGAGCTACACTTAACCATCTATTTCCATAACTATTTTTTAACTCTGGCATAAATTTTATACCATCTACATCTTTTAAATACTCTCTATACCACTCAAAAATCTCCCTTTTTTTAGCGATTCTCTCTTTTAGCACTTCCATCTGTGCTACCCCTATAGCAGATAAAACATTACTCATACGGTAGTTATAACCACACTCTTTATGTTCATAATGCATCTCATCTTCTCTTGCTTGGGTAGCATAAAACTTTGCTTTTTCTATCCACTCTTTGTTATCACTTACTAGCATCCCACCACCACTTGTTGTAAGGATTTTGTTACCATTAAATGAGTAGATGCCAAAGTCTCCAAAAGTTCCACTATGTTTGGAGTTATAAGTTGCACCTAGTGATTCTGCTGAGTCTTCTATAAGATAGATTCCATGTAGCTTACAAATATCTGCTATTTTTTGTATATCTGCACACATACCGTAAACATGAGTAACTATCAAAGCTTTTGGTTTTTTTTCACACTCTAGTAGGTACTTGTTTAAAAGTTTTGGTGATAAGTTCCATGTTTGTTTATCGCTATCTATAAAAACTGGGTTAGCATTTTGGTATAAAATAGCACTTACAGAACCTATAAATGTAAAAGTAGATGCAAGAACATCATCACCATCTTTGATGCCAAGAACCCTTAGAGCTAAGTGAATACCTGCAGTCCCACTACTAACTGCTAGTGCATTTTTTGCACCTGTATAGTTTTTTACACTCTCTTCAAACTTATCTACATACTCACCAACTGGAGCTATATAGTTACTCTCAAAAACTTTTTGTATATATTTTAACTCATTGCCACTCATGTGTGGAGCTGAGAGAAAAATTCTTTTTTTCATCATACTGTCCTGT
>CAZSWW010000135.1:1846-4510 GCA_964611265.1 uncultured Sulfurimonas sp.
AAATACTCTATATCTTTAAGCAATGTATGATTTTTCACATACTCTTTGTTTATCTTTACTTTATCTCTCCATATCACTTCATCATTGTACTTTTTAGGGTCTTTTTGTTTAGCTAGTATCTCCTCTTCATTTTTGTACTTTATACTAGCTGGTCCTGTGATACCTGGTCTCATAGTTAGTATGATTCTATCTTCACCCTCTAACTTATCTGCATACCCCTCTACATCTGGTCTAGCACCTACAAAACTCATATCGCCCTTTAGTATGTTAAAAAACTGAGGGAGTTCATCTATCTTTGTTTTTCTAAAAAACTTCCCACTCTTTGTGATGCGAACATCATTTGATGCTGTTATGGTTGTATCTACTCCATCTACTTTTTTCATAGTTTTTATCTTTATGATGTTAAAGAGTTTACCATCTTTTCCAACCCTTTTTTGCATAAAAAATCCATTTGACCTAGTCTCAAAAGATGCCACTAACCAAGCCAAAAATATCACCCAACCAAAAAGCACTATACCTATAAAAGATAGTACAAAATCAAATACAGCTTTAAGCATCAAATCTTTAACTTATATACTTTAGTATACGGTGTTAATATAACTGGCTCAAACAATGACTTTTCGTACTCCTCTAAAACAAAAAGTTTTATATATGTTGAGTTGATTGTTTTGTTATCTAAGATTAGAAACTGGTTATAGTTTTTCATAAAGATTATAGATAAGTTTGAAGCCATATTAACAAGTTGTTTATCTACTTGTAGTTTACCTTTTCCATCATAATGAGTTACTATGAACTCTCTTAATGGTACACTTTGGTTACCTATCTTTAATGTAGCTGTTTGTTTATCTAACTCTATACCATTACCTAGTAAAAGTTTTGTTTTTGTATCTTTAAAGTTAGTTGTTTTATAGAAAAATGGTCTTTGATTTTTCTTTCCACTTACTAAATCTAGGTCGCTAAAAAGGTTTACTGTTGGTAAGATATTTAACATCTTATTTGGTAAGTAAAAGTAAATATCTCTTGTTTTTTTAGGTACTTTATAATCATCTAACATCAACTCACTTAGTAGTATATCTGGGTTGATTTGGTCTTTTTGTTTATTTTTAAAGATGCTATCAGCTACTATCTTGTAATCATTACTAACATAACTCTCTATCGCTAGTCTTGCTAAATTTGCTGACTGGACTTGAGAGGTTGTCATTAGTATTTTTGAGACTATAAAATTATCGTGCTTGTGTTTACCACCATCTATAAGTGTGTTTGTGTTTGAGTAGTACCATATAGGGTAACCATAATCCCACCAAGCTATGGTGTAATCTTTTGGGTCTGAGATAGATTTTAACTTATCTAGCACTTTTACCTCTTGTTTAGTAAAAACTGTTGGAACTTTATAACCTACTATATGTGTTATGTTTGGTAAAAGCATCAGAGATGTTAAAGAGATAATTATAAAGTATCTTATAACTTTTTTAGAACTAAAACTAGCTATAACATAAAAAAGATAAACACTACCCATAGCAAAGATCGGCACTGCATATATGGTAAACCTAAGCCCACCCCACAAAGAAAAAACACCGATGCCAATAAGTGGTAAAGCTAGTAAAAATGTTCTATATCTTATAACTAAAAGTATATAACCAACAAATGAGATGATAACACCTAAAACACTACCACTTATACGGTTAGCCATAACTTCAAAAGGTATCTTCCCAGCCTCTCTAACTGTTTGAGCAACTTGAAAAAACTTTAGTCCATTACTCTCCTCTGCCCTTATACCATAAGATGCTATCTTAGCACCGATAACACCAAGAACATTACCTGAGAGTAAAAAAACAACAGAGGTAGCTATAGCTATAAATACCAAAGTTTTTAACTCAAAATCTTTCTTTAGTAAAACCATAAAAGCTAAAAGTATAAGTGCTAAGTTTATATACCAAACAAGCCCTAAAAGACCTAAAGAGATTAGTATGATAGAGTTATATGTAAACTTCTCCTCCCTATGAAAAACAACCATATACACCATATAGATAATCCCCATAGCATATATAACAGATGTACCAGAATCATATAAAAATGGATAAACAAATATACTAAGAGATGCTAAAAGTGAAAAAATTAACTTCTTACTCTCTATAGAGTTTATAAAAAAGTATAGTATAAATGTTGGCATCATCACCGAGAACATATCGGTATCGTAGTACCCTGCCATAGTACGGTTGTAGTAACTCCAAGCGATACTTCCTATCAAAGCAGAAAAAAAGCCAAGTAGTGTAAGGTTATAAACTCTAGCTATCAAAACTATAGGTATAACAATAAGACTAGATACAACTATGGGCATATAAAGTATGATAGTATCGATGCTAAAGGGTAGTATCTTAACAGCTAAGTATGTAAAAAATACAACTCCATACTTATACATATCTACCACACGGGGATTGTTTTCAAACTGATGTGTAAGTTCATTTAAAGCACTTGTTGCCCATATATAGCCATCATTTGTATTTATCATCAGTTGATTGTTCCAGTAAAACTCATCAAAACCACTAAACTGAGCTATCCATATCATACGAATAACTACACTAAACATATAAGCTACACTTAGCAGAATAATCAAATATTTGGTATCAATATTTTCTTTTTCTATCTTAAACATTTTTTTCCTTT
>CAZSWW010000136.1:0-4501 GCA_964611265.1 uncultured Sulfurimonas sp.
GCATCTTCTTTTTTATTCCATAGTTCAAATAGTTTAGCATTTATCTCTTTATCAATCTGATGGAGTTTTACATCACTATTTTTTGAGTTTATCATATCATAAAAATGGCTATCATCAAACCCACCAACACTAGCATCATCTTTACTAGCCCCATAGTAAACAGTTTGTATCCTTGCCCAAAAAATTGCTCCAAGGCACATAGGACATGGTTGACAAGTTGTGTATAAAGTGCAGTCCGACAAATCAAAACTATCTAAGATTTTAGAAGCTTGACGGATAACATTTATCTCTGCATGAGCAGTTGGGTCTTTTGTTTTTAACACCTCATTATGTGCAGAAGCAATAATCTGTTTATCTTTAACTATTACAGCTCCAAAGGGTCCACCATCATTTTTTAGCATCCCTTTTGTCGCTTCATTATATGCTATCTTCATCCATCTATTCAAAAAATAATCCCAATCTTATATTTTGTTTAAAAAAAAAACTACTAAGTAAAACAGCTTAATTTCAAATCCAATTTAAGCTATAATAACAAAAATATATCAAATATAAGGTTAACCTAATGAGTACAATAAAAGAGTATTTAACAACTGACCACAGAAAATGTGACGAACTTTTTGCTGTTATGGAACATAAAGCATCTGAGTCTTTAAGTGATGCTAAAGAGATGGTTCAAAATTTTGTAAATGAAACTGAAAGACATTTTCAACTTGAAGAGAGAGTTGTGTTTGCAGAGTTTGAGCAAAAAACTGGTATGACAGAAGGTCCAACTCAGATGATGAGACATGAACATACACAGATGAGAGCATTGATGAAAGATTTGTTAGATGCGATTGATGAAAATAATAACGATAAATTTTTTGGAACAAGTGAAACTCTTATGATACTTATGCAACAGCATAACATGAAAGAGGAACAGATGCTATACCCTATGGTACAACAACATCTTAGTGAAGAATCCGAAAAAATAGTAGATATGATGGATTCTTTGGTAGTTGAGTAACTTTTCAAATGAAATTACAAGGTTTATCTACTGATCAAGCTCCACCACTATCTGTACCGATTAGGTTTTTTCTTACTGCACCTATTTTTGGTATATTAGCAGGGTTTTTAATCTTTTTTACAGATGCTTCATCTCTTATGAATAGGTACTCTGTTGAGTCTATAGTTATAACACATCTGCTTACTATAGGATTTTTAGGGTTTATAATGTTAGGTTCATTAACCCAGATGTTGCCCGTTTTAGCAGGTGCAAAAATCCCAAAACCACAAGTAGTATCTATGACCTCTTATATCTTTTTGATTATAGGTTGTATCTCTATGATGTTTGGTTTAGTAAACGATAATGAGATTTTTACAACTATAGCTTTTATAGGGCTTGGTAGTGGATTCTTTCTTATACTAACATCTATAGCTATAGGTATAAAAACAGTTCAACATCTAAACTCTACAGTAAAAGGTATGGCTATAAGTATTAGTTTTGCTTTTAGTATAGTTTTTATGGGTTTGTATCTACTTTATGGATATATATCTAAAGATATAACATCTTTGCATTTTCTTATAGCTAACATTCATAGTGTTTGGGCGATATTTGGTTTTGCTGGTATCCTCATCATAAGTGTGTCTTTTCAAGTGCTTCCTATGTTTTATGTAGCACCAAAGTTTAAACCATTTTGTAAGAATAGGGTGGTTTATATTATATCTGTTGGTTTAGTTTTATGGTTGTTTTTAAATCTATTTTTTGAAGAGTATGCTTTTATAGCAAAGATTTGGTTATCACTCTTTTTTCTTGCATTTGCAACAACAGTATGGATAAAGTTCAACAAAAGGCGAAGACCTGTTAGTGATGTAACAGTTTGGTACTGGAGAAGTGCTAGTATCTTTTTAGCACTAGGTGTTTTTTTATGGATAACAGACGAATATTTTAAACATGAGTATATAGTTATGGTAGCAACACTTATAGGTGGTGGCTTTATACTATCTATAATGATAGGGATGCTTTATAAGATAGTTCCATTTTTAGTTTGGTTTCATCTTAATGCTATGGGGTATATGAGCATACCAACTATGGTAGAGATGATAGATAAAAAACTATCTAAGATACAATTTTTACTATTTTTAGCATCCTTGGTTGGTTTTATATTTTCTTTTTATTATGCTGAATTTTTAAAGCCATCAGCACTATTTTTTATACTTAGTATGATAATTTTAGAGTACAATATCATACAACCTATACTATTATATATAAAAACAAAAAAAACTAAACCAGACTTTGATATGAATATGTTTCAATAAACACTATAAAGGTAGTATAAACTTTTAAAGTTTATACTATCTCTATAGTAACTTCAGCTAACTCTATAATATCACCAGAAATTATTTTAGCTCTTTTTCTAGTTTCTATCTCAGAGTTTCTTTTTACATGACCACTAGCTATAATCATCTTTGCTTCACCACCACTATCTACCAAGTCTAAAACTTTTATAAGTTTAAAAAGTTCTATATAATCATCTTTTAATTCATACTTTAACATTATACCTCCTCATCTAAAACTGAAAAACCCAGTTCATGCATATGTTTATCTACCATCTCTAAAGCTTTTTGCATAGTTTCTTTAGATATATCTGGTAACTCTTCACCCCACATCTCTTCAGCATCTTTAAAGCCTTGAAGCATACCTTCTCTACCTGCACGAAGTAGTTCTTCATCACCATTTGCCCCATCTATCACAAAGTTAGCAATTCTTTGGGATGTTTGTTTAACACCAAAGATACCATCTTCACTTAGAAGTTCACTTGCTTCATCTTTTGAAAGTTCAGCTATAGGTTTTCCATCATACTCAATATCTTTTAAAAAACTTTGAAAACTTGCATAGTCTTGTTCAAATTGTTCTTTTGGACTAAGTGAACTAGCTTCTGCTTGAACAGAGATAGATTTTAGCATCATATCATTTGATCGTTGTGTGATTTGTGACTTTAACTCTTTTACATCATCTTGAGAAATTTTTTCTGTAAAATTTGTTTTTATCTCTTTAGTGTTTGCATTAGTTGTTACACTTGGCATATTTGATGAAATTTCCATTTTAAATCCTTTTTTTTGCAAACAATGTTTACAATTTGTAAACTAATTATCGACAAATTACAATATTTCTTAATATATTGAACTATATTGTCTTTTTTTAGATATACTTACTCCTATGAAAAGATGAGGATTAGTTCATCTTTAGCGTGTAGTTAGATTTTTATCCATCAATACCTCTAAAGACTCTCCAAAATTTTCTAAAAAAAACAACATAAAAAGGTATTTGCAATGGCAGAATTACTAGATGGCACAGTTAAATGGTTCAATGATGAAAAAGGTTATGGTTTTATCCAACAAGACAATGGTGGGAAAGATGTATTCGTACATTTCCGTCAAGTAAATAACACTGGACACGGTCGTGTTTCTTTAGCTGAAAATCAAAAAGTTACTTTTGAAATCGGTGAAGGTCAAAAAGGCCCTCAAGCTGAGAACGTAACTCCACTTTAATTAGTGTATAAGCCCTTTTCTTAATTGGGCTTATTTAAACTTCAAACTTATACCCTCCATTTTTTAACAATATTTTAAATTTTTCAAACTCTTTTACCAACATATAAACTCAATTTAGATAAACTTTCGTAATTTATTTTCAAGGTCATTTAATGAAAAAAAGAGCATTAGTAAGTGTTAGTGATAAAGCAGGTGTTGTAGAGTTTTGTAAATCTTTAGTTAAAAACAACTATGAGATTATATCTACGGGTGGTACTTTTAAACTTCTAAAAGAGAATGGTGTAGAAGCTATTGAGATAGATGAGGTTACAAAGTTCCCTGAGTGTTTTGAAGGTCGTGTTAAAACTCTGAATCCTTTTGTTCATGGTGGTATTTTACACCGTCGTGATAAGCAAAGTCATCTTGACCAAGCGAAAGAATTAGGTGTTGAAGCTATTGATTTAGTTTGTGTAAATCTTTACCCTTTTAAAGCAACTATTGAAAAAACTAATGATTTTGATGACATCATTGAAAACATTGATATCGGTGGACCAGCTATGGTTCGTTCAGCTGCAAAAAACTTTGATAGTGTTATGATAGTTACTGATGTAGATGATTATGAACCTATCATCCGTGCAATTGAAGAAGATACTAACACAGTAGAATTTCGCCGTGACCTAATGATAAAAGCTTATGAACATACAGCAGCTTATGATGGTATGATAGCTAACTATATGAATAAAAGATTTAATGGTGGGTTTGGTCAAAAACAATTTATCATAGGTGATAAAGTGATGAACACTCGTTATGGTGAAAACCCACATCAAAAAGGTGCATTATATGAGTTTGACAACCATTTTACAAACAATTTTACAACTCTAAAAGGTGAAGCAAGTTTTAACAACTTAAATGACCTAAGTGGAGCAGTGAAAATCGCCTCTGCATTTGGTGATGATAATGCTATATGTATCTCAAAACATGGTAATCCGTGTGG
>CAZSWW010000137.1:0-4450 GCA_964611265.1 uncultured Sulfurimonas sp.
CAAATTAAGGAAATATTATGATAATAATACCTGCAAGATTAGCATCAACTAGATTCCCTCAAAAAGTTTTAACAGATATAGGTGGTTTACCTATGGTAGTTAGAACTGCTAAAAGTGTTCAGCACCTAGATAGAGTGGTAGTTGCAGGTGATGATGAAAAAATCATCGCTATCTGTAAAGAGTACGGCATAGAAGCTATGCTAACATCTAACACACATAAAAGTGGAACAGACAGAATCAACGAGTGTGCAAATATCTTAAACCTAGATGATGATGAACTTATCATAAATGTTCAAGCAGATGAGCCTTTTATAGAACCAGAAGTGGTAAATGCTCTTATGATAAGACTAAAATCACTTCAAAAAAAACAAGAGCCATTCATAATGGGTAGTTGTTACAATGCTATAAATGCAGAATCTGCAAAAGATGAAAACCTTGTAAAAGTTGTTTTAGATGCAGATGATAGTGCCATATACTTTTCCCGTGCTAAAATACCACATAACCAAGGTGGTGGAGCTAAATACTTTGGACATATAGGCATCTATGGATTTAATAAAAAAAGTTTAAATGAATTTTGTAACTTAGGGGATGCACCTATAGAAGATATAGAAAAACTAGAACAACTTCGTGCTATATACCATCAGAAAAAAATATCTATGGTAAAAGTTTCAAGTACAGGTTTTGGGATAGATACGAAAGAAGATTTAGCAAGAGCTATAGAGATTTTTTTATAAGAATTATACGATATAAAAGGTTATTGTCAGTATAATCACAACACTAAATTATAATATATCGGAGAATCAATGGGTTTAGCAATCGGTCTTGTAGGACTTCCAAATGTAGGTAAATCAACAACTTTTAATGCACTAACAAAAGCACAAAATGCAGAAGCAGCAAACTATCCATTTTGTACGATAGAACCAAACAAAGCAGTAGTTCCTGTTCCAGATAAAAGATTGTCTGGTCTTGCAAAAATTGTTAATCCTGAAAAGATTCAATACTCTACTTTAGACTTTGTAGATATTGCGGGTCTTGTAAAAGGTGCTAGTCAAGGTGAGGGATTAGGAAATAAATTTTTATCAAATATCCGTGAAACTGAGGTTATTTTACAAATTGTAAGATGTTTTGATGATGAAAATATTGTTCATAATGAGGGTAGCATCGACCCACTTCGTGATGTTGAGATTATCGAGGGTGAACTTATTTTAGCTGATATTGAGGTTTTAAGTAACCGTATCCAAAGACTTACTAAACAAGCAAAAGCAGACAAAAGTGCTAAAGGTGTTTTAGAACTTGCAGAGGAACTTTTAGAGTTCTTAGGTGATGGTAATCTAGCTAGAAACTATGATAAAACTGACACTGATGAGTATGCACAACTAAACAATGAAGTTAGATTTTTAACAGATAAAGAGATAATGTATGGTGCAAATACTGATGAAGATGGTCTTTTAGAAGACAACGAATATGTTAAAGCACTAAGTGAACATGCTTCAAAAAATAACTGTGAACTTATAAAACTTTGTGCAAAAGTTGAAGAGGAACTTATAGGTTTAGAAGAAGATGAAGCTAAAGAGTTTCTTGATGAACTAGGTGTAGAAGAGTCTGGACTTGAACAAATCATACATAAAGGTTTTGATAAACTTGGACTTATGAGTTACTTTACAGCTGGTGTAAAAGAGGTTCGTGCTTGGACTATTAAGAAAAACTCAACTGCTCCTCGTGCAGCAGCAGCTATACATAATGACTTTGAAAAAGGTTTTATCCGTGCAGAAGTTATATCTTATGAAGATTTTGTAACTCTTGGTGGAGAAGCAAAATGTAAAGAAGCTGGTAAAATGAGACTTGAAGGTAAAGAATATATAGTACAAGATGGTGATATTATGCACTTTAGATTTAATGTTTAGGAGTTAAAATGATATTAAAATATGTAGGACCAAAACCCATAATTTCTCATACGGGTATAGAATTTGATACAAATAAAGAAGATAAATTTGTATATATCAATATAGCAGTTCAACTTTTAGAAGCATTGGACCATGATTATTTTGAAAATAAGACATATACTTATGATATAAATAATCAAAGATTATCTACAGATGATAAAATAAAAATACTAAAAAAATACTGCCCAAATCTTGATGAAATTATGAATAAAGAGAATCATAATGTAGAACATGAGATAGAACATTATCTACAAAGAGCAGATGAAAGTAAAATACTCAATTCTGAAGAAAAAGAGGTTTTAAAAAATAACATTGAATTGATGCATGACTATCTAGTTCAAAGATCTGTAAACAAAAGTGTTTATTATGCAGCTATAGAAGCACTTGCAGATTTAGTTAAAAAAGACCATATAGAGTATATAGTAACTCCTATGTACCAAAAATTTTGGCATGTTCTCCATTCTATACAAGGTGTTTTAGCAAAACAAAAAGCACCTATAGATACAAATATGGAAATCTTTAAAAAAGATGGTCAACTTTTAGTAAAACTAAAAGTTATAAACATCTTGCAATAGTTTGTCCAAACTTTACATGGTCATCTTGTTTTATATCTAATTCTAGCATATCTTTTTCAGCTAGGATTACGATAGTTGAACCCATCTCAAAACATCCAAAGTCATAACCTTTTTTCAGTCTAATATTTCCAAACTTATATACTTGTTCTTTTGTAGCATCTGCATTAGTTTGTATTTGTGGAGCAAAACTAACTTTCATAACACCAACATTTAAAGCACTTACTAATACCATGTAAAATCTTTTTTTCTGAGTTGTTTCACAAAGTATAACTACCCTTTCATTTTCTTCAAAAAGGTTTACTCTCATTTTTAATGATTTTACATTTACAGGATAAAATTTACCCGGTATATGAACAGCTTTTAAAACTGTCAAATCACAAGGTATATGATAACGATGATAATCTTTTGGTGATAAATAAAAGTTTATAAACTGACCATCTTTAATAATATCTTTTTCATCTTGAGTAAAATGTTCACCTAACACATCTTGAGCATTATATCTCATACCTTTTATCTGAAGTGCATCTATATCATTTAGATCACCAAGTTCAGAAATCCAAGAATCACATGGTGATATAAAGTCACTAGAATCATTTGAAAATCTTCGCTCTACCCTTAACTCTCTTGTAAAAAGTTTGTTTAGAGTTTCATATTTTGATGGATGATAAAACTCAGCCATATCAAGACCCATTAGTTTTACATAAGAAGTATTTACAATATTTTGAAACCAAGTTGGGAATTTTGCAGAAGCAAATTTACCGAAATTTTGTGAGATTAGTGATGTAATATGTTTTTTATTCATAAACTCTCTTTAAAAAAATAAATTGAACATAATTATATCCAATTTATTTTATTTTTTCTAAAGTAATTTTTTCTTTGCTATCTCTTCTAAAAGAACTGTTGCATAACTCCCTTTTGGAAGGGTAAAATTAAACTCATAATGAGCTTCTTGATCTTTGAATCTACCCTCAACATCTGTTGGGTATATCCAAGCATATCTTCTAGTACCATCAGCATTTATCTCATCATTATAATCTTTTTCTATCGAACCAGCTAAATCAGATGACATTTTTACTTTTTTACCACACAAAAGACCTGTAACTGTAATATCTTTAGAATCAAATCTTTCAAGGTCATGTTCACTACCATCAAAATCAAATAATCGACCATAAGGGTAATGTTCCATAATATCACCACTCATAAGTTTAAATGGATGCTTTTGTGATTTTAGTTTAGTTATCTCTTCATTTGGTATATTTAAAATTGATTCTATCTCTTTAGCATCAAAGTTTGCTATAAGTGTATTTATCTCTAGTCTTCTACTTAACCACAAGTTAAAAAGGTGACTTTGATAAGCATTTATAAGTAGTTTTTTTACTCTAGGATTTCTTTCTTTTTTTTCACCCTTAGCAATTTTCTCACCTATGATATGGTTGTCACCATCATTTCCAAATCTTTGATAACCAAAGAAGTTTGGCATCCCATAAGTAGCTATATTTTTTAAAGCTTCATCTATCTTTTGTGCAGAAGTTGGATTTACTTTTTTTACTTTTATAAAAAATCTATTACCCTTTAAATGACCTATCTTTATCTTGTTATTATGATAAGTTTTTGAAAGTATTTTTATATTTTCATGGTCAAAATTTTCTAATGCCTCTTCATACTTTTTATGTATAGATATATATTGTTTAGTCATTGCATGTTTATCTTTTAAACCAGCATAACCTATATCTCTGTTTTTAATACCTAGATACCTAGCTATCTGCCCTATCATCTCAGGTGTTGAAGTGTTCTTTTTTCTTACAAAAAGAACAAGATGCTCCCCCTCTCCTGAAAACTCATAAAGAGGAAGTTCTTCAACGACGAAATCTCTCGCCGTTTGCCTAAAGTGAAAGTCAATGCTTGAATGACCAAGCGAATAAAATCTATCCA
>CAZSWW010000138.1:0-4434 GCA_964611265.1 uncultured Sulfurimonas sp.
TTACCATCATGAGATGCTTCATACTTCTTAACCAAATCAACACCATTTAAAGCAAGTTCGATTATCTCATCTTTAGTTTTTCTAAAAACTATCTTTCTTTGAGCAATAGAAGTTGAGTTGTAAAGATGCACAGTAGCCTTTTTAACACCTTTTAATGCTTCAAAAGTTTTAGCTATAAGATGCTCTCTTGCTTGAACTAAAACTTGCACAGTTACATCATCAGGGATTAAATCATCATCAACTAACTTTCTTAAAAAATCAAATTCAACTTTAGATGCAGATGGAAAACCAACCTCTATCTCTTTAAATCCGATTTTTAGTAAGAGTGCAAATAATTCAAGTTTTTTATCCATATCCATAGGGTTGATAAGTGCTTGATTACCATCTCTTAAATCTACACTACACCACTTAGGAGCTTTTGTTATAACATTGTTTGGCCAAGTACGATTTGGCAAATCTATCTGAGGATAAGGGCGATACTTGCCCGTTTGTATATTGTTCATAGTAAGAACCTTTAATTTGAATTATAATAACACACTCTTACATTTGTTATTAAGTTCGCAATTATAGCAAATTTATAATTTAAAAGTTTAAACTAAGAGAAACTTTATCCTTTTGTTCATCTATAGCTATGACTTTTATCTGAGGTAGGTACTGATTTAGTGACAATACCTCTAAAGGGTGGGAGATTCTTTTTTCACTCATTTTAGATATATGAACCATCCCATCATTTTTAAGCCCTATATCTACAAATGCACCAAAATCTGCTATATTTCTTACGATGCCTGATACAAAACTACCCTCTTTTAGCATCTTTATATCTGTTATATCATCTCTAAAAGGGATTTTTGGTAAATCCTCTCTAGGGTCAAATCCAGGTTTTAAAAGCTCTTTTACGATGTCTTTTAAAGTATCTTCTCCCACATCTAACTCTTTTGCTTTAGTTTTTACATCTATATTGTGCAGGTCTAAATTTTTGATTTTTTTTGCTATATCATAACTCTCAGGGTGGATACCTGTGTTGTCAAACTCATTTTTAGAGTTTTTTATACGGATAAAACCAGCAGATTGTTCATAAGCTTTTTTACCTAAACCTTTTACTTTTAGTAGTTGGCTTTTTGTTGTAAAGTTACCATTTTCTTCACGGTAAAGTATGATATTTTTAGCCATAGTTTTACTAAGTCCAGCTATGTGCGAAAGCAAAGATATAGATGCTGAGTTTATATCTACACCTATGTAGTTTACTAAGTCGCTTGTTACATCATCTAACCTTTTTGCTAAAAGTTTTTGATTTACATCATGTTGATACTGCCCAATTCCAAGTGATTTTGGATCTATTTTTACCAAAGTTGCCATAGGGTCACAAAGTCTTCCTGCTATGGAGATAGCACCACGGATAGTTACATCTAAATGTGGATACTCCTCTTGTGCTATTTTTGAAGCTGAGTAAACAGATGCACCAGCTTCTGATACAACTGTATAATTTAGTTTTATACCCTCTTCACGATTTATACGGGCAAAAAACTCTTGAGTCTCACGAGAAGCTGTACCGTTACCTATTGCAATAGCTGAGATATTGTACTTTTTTACAAGTTTTAAAACTTTTTCTTTTGAGTTTTTATAATCCTCTTTAGGTTTTGTAGGGTATATAACATCACTAGCTAAAAAGTTTCCATTTTCATCTATAACAGCTAACTTACAACCACTTACAAATGCAGGGTCTACACCTAAAATAACCCTAGAGGTAAGAGGTGGAGTTAAAAGGAGTTGTTTTAAGTTTTTACCAAAAACATTTATAGCTGTTATATCTGCTTTAGTTTTTAACTCACTTTGAACCTCCCTCTCGATAGATGGTAAAAGTAACCTTTTTAGTCCATCTTTATAAGCTTCAAAAAGTAACTCTTTAGAACTTGATGCTGATTTTGGTATCTTGTATAGTTTTATATTATTTTCTATCCGTTTTATATCTATCTCAATCTTTACAGATAACTCTTTTTCTTTTACACCTCTCATGATAGCTAAGTACCTATGAGATGGTATATAAGCCACTTTTTCACTCTTAGCATCTTTTGCACCAAAGTTTTTAAAAGCACCTTTTTCATCAAAATTCTTAGTTCGTTTTATATGTAACTCTCCAAACCTAAACATAGTGTTTCTTATGGTTTCTCTCTCACGAGGTAGGTCTGCATATCTCTCAGCTAAAATATCCATAGCACCTTTTATAGCATCATCTACTGAGATATTTTTAACAAACTTTTTTGCCTCTTTTTCAAACTCTGCTTTAGTAAGTTTTGCACTTTGAAGAGTGTTAGCAAGTGGTGTTAAACCATTTGCTATAGCTATAGTAGCACGAGTATTTTTCTTCTCTTTGTATGGTCTAAATATATCTTCTAGTTTTAAAAGAGTATCTGCATCATCTACAGCTTTTTTAATGGTATCTGTTAGTGTAGCTCTCTCTTTTATAAGCCGTAAGACATCCTCTTTTTTCTCTAAAAGATTTTTAGAACTTATGTAGATGTTTTCAAATTCACGAAGCACTTCATCATCTGCACCACCTGTCATCTCTTTACGATAACGAGCGATAAAAGGGATGGTTGAACCATCATCTAGTAATTTTAGTATGTTGGTTATATACTCTTTTTTTAGGTTTGTTTTTTTTGTTAGTAGGGTTATGAGTTTTTGCATAATATTCTTTTTAAACTATCTCTCTAATCTTTTTAATTTTATCTATAAGTATATTTAGTTCATCTAGTTTTATCATATTTGGGCCATCACTTAAAGCTATACTTGGGTCAAAATGTGTCTCAAAGAAAAAGCCATCAACACCAACAGCTGCAGCTGCACTTGCTAGGTACTTAACCATAGAACTATCTCCACTGGTTTTCCCATCTTTTGCAGTTGGCATTTGAACCGAATGTGTAGCATCAAATATAACTGGTGCAAAATTTCTCATCATAACTAAGTTTCTCATATCTACTACCATATTGCCATAACCAAAGCTGTTTCCTCTTTCACATAGATATACACCATATTTTTGTGAATTTTCATAAGTAGCTTCTTTACATCCACGAGTTTGCAATACTTTTAAAACAGGATATTGCATAGCATTAGCATCTAAAAATTGCCCTTTTTTTATGTTAATCTTTTTATCTGTTTTTGCACATTCCACAAGTAAATCAGTTTGACGACATAAAAAAGCAGGTATTTGTAACATATCTACAACTTCAGCCACTGCTTGAACCTGAGTAGATTCGTGAACATCAGTAACTATCTTATAACCAAAATCATCTTTTACTTTTTGAAGGATTCTTAACCCCTCTTCCATACCAAGCCCACGAAAAGACTCCAAAGATGTTCGGTTTGCTTTGTCAAAACTAGCTTTAAAGTAAAAGTCTATAGCATCATCATTTTGATAAACTTCTAACTCTTTTGCGATTTTAAAAATATTTTTTTCACTCTCTATAACACACGGTCCACTTAGTAATATCATCTTTTTTTCCATTTGTAAAATTTGTTGTTTTTATGTACAATTATATCCAATAAGGAACTATTTTGAGTAAACTAATAATCTTCGATATGGATGGTACAGTTGTAAATACTGGAACTATGATAGCAAAAACTATAAATTATGTTAGAAAGCACATGAATCTCGAACCGATGCCAGAAAAAGAGATGCTACAAAACCTAAATGACCCAGATATAAATGGTGCAGAATTTTTTTATGGAACTAAATATTTTACAGATGAACAAACTAAACTTTTTGAAGAGTATTATAATGAGAACTGCATCATTGGTGTAGAACTTTACGATGGTATGAGAGAACTCTTAGATGAGTGTTCTAAAAAGTACACATTAAGTATAGCCACAAATGCTCATACTGATTTTGCTAAAAAGATACTTTCACATTTAGAGGTAGATAACCACTTTAGTATGATAATAGGTGCAGATAAAGTTAAAAAACCAAAACCTCATCCTGAAATGGTTATAAAAACTATGCAAAAACTAATGTTTGACAAAAAAAATGCTATCTTAATAGGTGATTCACTAAAAGACAAACAGTCAGCTATCTCAGCTGGAATAAAATACAAACTTGTAAATTGGGGATTTAGTGAACATACTGAAAATGTTATAGAGAGTGTAGAAGAGTTGAAAATTTCTTTAGCTAATTTAACATCATAAAAATATAAATCTCCCCACAAAAAGTGGAGAGATTAAGTGACTAGCACTGATAAGTTGTTTTAAACTCGTAAGCAGTTGGACGACCTTCATCTGGCCATACATCTCTTTCAAATCTATAGTGTTGATAAGCATTGATAAACTCTTCGCTAAATACTGGTTTAAGGAAATCATTATCACCAATAAGACCTTCAACAGCTTCACGAAGTGTATGAGGCATTTGAGGGATACCTTTTTCACGAATCTCATCAAGACTTA
>CAZSWW010000139.1:0-4425 GCA_964611265.1 uncultured Sulfurimonas sp.
ATGAGTATTAAGGGGAGTAAAAGATTAGCTAAATACCTGAATTCGGCAATAGAATGCCCAAAGATAGGGTAAATAAATGGTGAGATTTTAAAAAATATACTCGAAAACCTAGCCGTAGCTAAGTTGAGAGGATAATTTTTAAAAGATTGCCGTTTAGTTGCCCTATATTTGGGTGTTTTTATTGTCGAATTCAGGTTAAAGGCTAATCTTTTAAAAGTTCTATAGTATTTTCTAGTGGACGACCGATTACAGCTTTATCATCTCTAATGATTATAGGTCTCTCTATAAGTTTATGGTTTTCACTCATAATCTTAATCAATTCAGATTCATCAGTTATATCTTTTACATTTAATTCTTTATATAAATCTTCTTTAGTTCTCATAAGTTCACGAGCAGAGATATTTAGTTTTGCTAAAACATCTTTAATAGCATCAACTGTAACATCTATATCTAAGTATTTAACAACCTCAAACTCTTTACCAGACTGCTCAACAACCTCTAAAGATGCACGAGATTTTGAACATCTTGGGTTATGCCATATTTTAATCATGCTAAATCTCCCTTTTTAGACTCTATCTGCTTGTTATTTTCAAAATCACTCTTTTTAAAACAACCACACTCTTTTTCAACTACTATTTTATACATAATAATATCCTTTTAATTTAATTCCAAAATTATACTAATAAAAATTTAGTTATCTATTTTTTTAGAAATTAGTTCTATAAATTTATTTTGCATAAACTATAGCCCTACTCTCTCTAATAACATTTACTTTTATCTCACCTGGATATGATACTTTTTCTTCAACCTCTTTAGCTATCTCTCCTGCCATTAAAACTGCTTCATCATCATTTACAAGTGTAGCATTTACCATCACTCTAACTTCTCGACCAGCATTTATAGCATAAGCTTGTTTTACACCAGTATGTGAAGATGCTATCTCTTCTATCTCTGTTACTCTTTTTAAGAAGCTTTCTAACACCTCTCTTCTTGCACCTGGTCTTGCTGCTGAGAGTACATCTCCAGCACAAACTGCACCACACTCTATACTTTCTATATCTTCATGTCCATGGTGTGCATATATAGCATTTATAACAACTGAGTGTTCGTTGTATCTGCTACAAAGGTTTGCACCTAAATCAACATGATTTCCTTCAAAATCATGTGTAAGTGCTTTACCTATATCGTGTAATAACCCTGCACGACGAGCAAGTCTAGCATCTCCACCCATCTCAGAAGCCATGATACCTGCTAAATGAGCAACTTCTAAAGTATGTGCTAGTGCATTTTGACCATAAGAAGCACGATAACGAAGTTTACCGATAAGCTTCATAAGTTCAGGATGCATAACTCCAACATCTAAATCAGCTACTAACTCTTCACCCTCAGCTAATATAGCAGCTTCAAACTCCTCTGTAACTTTTTCAAAAATCTCTTCAATCCTAGCTGGTTGAATTCTTCCATCTTCTATAAGAAGTTTTAAAGTTTTTGTAGCAATCGCTCGACGATAAAGATTAAAACTACTAACAAGTATAGCATTTGGTGTATCATCTATAACTATATCTACACCTAAAACTGCTTCAAGTGCTTTTATATTTCGACCCTCTTTACCGATGATTCTACCCTTTAGTTCATCATTGTCTAAATGAACTAAGTTAGTTAATCTCTCAGATGCAAACTCACCTGCAAAACGGCTTGTAGCTTGTGCTAATATATAGTTTGCTTTCTTCTTACCCTGCTCTTTTGCTTCATTTTCGTATTTTCTTACTATATGTGCTATCTCTGCACGAGATTTATCTTCCACTTTTTCTAGTAGAACTTTTTGTGCTTCATCTTTTGTCATACCTGCACTATGCTCTATAGCATGAAGTGCTTCATCTATCTTCTTATCGTAACTCTGTTTTAGTAACTCCAATGATTTTTCATTTCTTTGTAAATTAACTCTTTTTGCTTTTAAAGATACTCTTTCATTATGAAGTTTATTCTCTTCATTTTGTTTATACCTTTTAAAAGATTGCTCTTTTTGAATTATATCTTCTTCTCTTTGAGATAAGTCTGCTTTTGCTCTTTGCTTTGCACTATCAAAAAGCTTTTGTGCTTTTACTTCTATCTCATGAGTTTTTAAAGTTGATTTTTGTAAAAGTGTTTGTGCTTCATTTTCTATAGCACTCGCTTTTGCTTTTGCTTGATCAACATAAATATCAAAATTTGCACCAGTTATTTTTTTAGAAATGAAAAAACCCACAAGTCCACTAACCGTGGCTATTGAACCACCTAGTAGTATTTCATTTAACATTATTTTTCCATTTTCTAGTTATAGTTTTCACCTTAGGTGTAAGTAACACATCACAACTTATGTCATAATCATCACATACTCTTTCTTTTGTAAAACAAAGTTCTGGTTGTATAAAAATTGTATATGGTTTCTTTTTTAGTTTTGCAAAAAAGCGATCATACATACCTTTTCCAAAACCTACTCTTTGTAAATTAAAATCAACACCAATTACAGGTACTATAGCTATATCTATTTTTTTATTTTTTTTAATTGAATTTTTTGCTTCAAAAATACCAAATTTACTTGCATAAAGAGGCAATCTGTATGGTACTACTTTAAAACTTTTACCTACCATAAATGGGACTAAAATATTATTGGTTTTTCTTAATTTTTTTAAGACTTTTAGTATATTTACCTCATGAATCATAGGATGATAAAAAAGGATAGTTTTATTCCTTATATCTTTTAGTTCGTTATACAGATGTTTTATAACTATTGAGTCTTTGTAAAGTTTATTATATTTTGTAAAGTTTTTCATCTTAGCCAAACAATTTTCTCTAAATTTTTTTTTTGTAAGAGGCATCTTAAATCTTTATGGTAAAATTTCGTAAAATAATACCTTATGAGGATAAACAGATGAAAAAAACAACTATTTTATCAAGTTTCTTAGTTATATCACTTTTTTTTAGTGCTTGTAACAATGATAAAAAACAAACCCAAGAAGTTAAAAATATAGTTCCAGAGAAGATAATACCTAAAGATGAGTTTCCATTGACAGACTTAAATGGTACAACATACAATGTTAAAAAAAATCAAACAGGCTTTATACTTGAAAATGCAAAAGGTAAAGTGATTATTTTTGATATATATGCAACTTGGTGTCCACCATGTCAAGCAGCTACTTTACATCTTAGCTCATTAAAAGAAAAGTATAAAGACAACTTAATCATTATCGGACTTACTATTGAGGAAAAAATACCGAATGAAAAACTAAAAGAGTTTAAAGATACATATAAAATCAACTATACTTTAGTAAATTCTGAACAAAACAAAAGACTGATAAAAGAGATAGCTTCAGCATTAAAAGTTGGCAATAGATTTCCAATACCTTTAATGGCTATTTATAAAGATGGTAAACTACTTAACAACTATGTTGGTGCTGTTGAAGAAGAGTTTATTGAGAGTGATATTAAAAGAGCATTAGGAATATAATATGTTTGGATTTATAAAAAAATCATTACAAAAAACTACAGAAGCTATAAAATCTGTAGTACCAAAGAAAAAAATAGTATTTACAAAAGATGAGATTGAAGATATTTTACTTGAAGCAGATGTAGAGTATGAACTTATAGAGATTATACTAGAACAAACTTATCAAGAAAAGATAACAAGAGAGATACTTCGATCAAAGCTTTTAGCAACACTTGCACATACATCATATAAAGAACCAGAATATACTGCACCTTTTGTAGAACTAATAGTTGGAGTAAATGGTGCTGGTAAAACAACAACTATATCTAAACTAGCACAAAGATACAAAAATGAGGGTAAAAAAGTTATACTAGGTGCTGGAGATACTTTTCGTGCAGCAGCGATAGAACAACTAACTTTATGGTCTGAGAAATTAGATATACCTATAGTATCTTCAAAACAAGGACACGATAGTTCGGCTGTAGCCTATGACACTATAGACTCTGCAAAAGCTAAAGGTTTTGACAATGTTATCATAGATACTGCTGGTCGTCTTCATACTCAAACAAACCTAGCAAATGAACTCAAAAAAATCAACCGTATATGTGATAAATCACATGCAGGTTCACCACATAGAACTGTTCTCATACTAGATGGTACACAAGGTAACTCTGCCATAGCACAAGCAAAAGCATTTAATGAGATGATAGGGATAGATGGTATCATCATAACAAAGCTTGATGGAACAGCTAAAGGTGGTAGTGTATTTAGTATAGCTTATGCACTTGAACTACCTATACTATATGTTGGAACGGGTGAACAACCTGAAGATTTAACACCATTTGACAAGTACGAATTTGTAGATGGTTTACTTGATGCTATATTTGTTGATAAAGAGGATAAATAAGGAAGGAAACTCGATGAAAACTAAATTTGAACAAAAACTTTTAAAACAAATC
>CAZSWW010000140.1:0-4332 GCA_964611265.1 uncultured Sulfurimonas sp.
ATAAGTTTAGTTATATACCTCTATAGTTTTGTATTTATTATAAAGAACATTTGCTCCATCTTGTATAGTTACCTCTCTTCTTGGGGTATAATCTACTAGATATTTATCTTTTGAGAACATTGTAAAATCTACACATATTCTTGCAGCATTTTCTATAACTTTCATAGGTACATTTTGTTTGTCGGTTGTTATGGTTACATGAGCAGAGGGTCTGTCTCGCATATGAAGCCATATATCTCTAGCTTTTGCATTTTTTAAAACTTCGATATTTCCTTTTTCACTTTTACCTAGCTGAATTTTATAACCCTCTATGTAAAAAGTTTCTATAGAATCATTTTCTTTTGTTTTTTTACCTTTTAGTTTCTTAGGGAAAAGTAATGCTATTTTAGAAGTATCGTCTGCATCTTTTACTGTATGTATAAAGTGTTTTAGATGTTGTATCTTTGATGAGAGAGAATCTCTTTCTATATGTAGATGTTGTAGTTTTTGTTTTGCTTTTTTACTTCTGTTAAACAAAGCATTAGATATAGCAGATGCACTAGGATAGATTTTACCTAAGTCTACTTTAACTTCACTTCCATCATAATCTTTTAGATTTATAACACTTTGGTATGTTTTTATGTTGTGCATATTTGACAAAACTAAGTTACCATAGTGTTGGTAGTTTTGTATCTCATTTTTAAGTGAATCTTCATCAGCTAAAGCATCATAAAGCTTTTCTAGTTTTTTTAATTTTTTAGTTAAAAATGCAACTTTTTGTTTTTTAAGAGAGTTTAGTTTTTGTTCTTTATCTTTTTCATATATGGAGTATAAAAACTTTTCAACATCTTCAAGTGGGTACTCTTTTGCTTTAAAAGGGGCAGGAGGTATCTCTAAAAGTTTTTGACCAACTCTAACCTCTCGAAATGATGAAAAAATATCGATATGTCTTAAAGCTTCTAGTACCACCATATCTTCATCTAGTATGATTACATTTGTGTACTTTCCTGTAAATTCTAGTTGTAAGTAAGTTATCTCTTGTTTATAAGCAGATGCTATAGATGTTTTAAATCTTAAGATTTTATCATCATTTATAACTTCTACATCTAGTATATTTGAACGATTAAACCTTTTTGCCAAAACAACATCAAAAGGTGCATTGTAAACTTTTGAACGGGTAAAAGATGGTGCTTTAAAGATGCTAGAGTTTGAGCGTTGCATCTCAAAGTATACTTCATCGTTTTTATCAAATGCTATCTTTATAGTGGTATCTGTCATTCTATAGATAGCAGAAATCTTTTTAAATCTTTTTAGATATGTGTTTATTTGTTTTAAATGGGATAGTTTCAATATGTTTTTTTACCTTTTTTTGTTTCTAGTTATAAATCTACCAGTTAAGTTTATGATTAAAACTAAAACTGTAAGTATAAACGATGCTGCCCAAGCCAAATCACGGCTAGACTCCTCTGGCTCATTTGCTAAGTCATAGATACTAACTGTAAGAGATGGAAAACTCTCTGTCAAATCAAGACTAAAGTAGTTAGATGTCTCAGATGTAAAAAGTAGTGGAGCAGTCTCTCCGATAATACGAGCAAAAGCAAGTAATATCCCCGTCATTATACCAACTTTTGCAGCTTTTATAACTATATCTATAATCACTTTGTATTTTGAAGCACCTAAAGCAATTCCTGCTTCTCTTAACTCTTTTGGTACAAGACTTAGCATATTGTCCGTTGTGTTTATAACAATAGGTAGCATCATAATTGAGAGTGCAACAGCACCAGCGAAACCACTTGTTCCACCAGTTGGTACAACTATGATAGCATAAACAAAAGCACCGATAACGATAGATGGAGCTGACATCATTATATCACTTAAGTTACGGATGATATTTGCATACCTACCACGACCATACTCTCTTATGTAAATCCCTGCTACCATACCAAGTGGGATGCCAACAGCTGCAGCAATCCCTGCTAAGATAAACTGTCCAACTATCAGGTTTCTAAGCCCACCATCTATAAGGTCATTTAAAAAAAGTGAAAAGTGAAAAGAACCTAAACCTTTTATAAAAAGTGTTACCAAAATCCAACCTAAAAATCCAAGCCCAATAAGTGCTGAAAGAGTTGAAAGCCCTAGTATGATTTTATTGACAAGAAGTCTCATTACTTAGCCCCTTTTAAAAAGTATAGTTTTGCAAAAGAAATAATCGCAAAACTTATGATAAACAGTATAAGAGCAAGATAAAAAAGTGAACTCTCACCAAGTCCACTAGCTTCACCAAAGTTATTTGCCATCGCTACTGGTATAGAGATAGTTGGGTCTGTTATCTTTGATGGTAAAGTAAAGATAGAACCTATCAAGAAAGCAACTGCCATCGTTTCACCTAAAGCACGACCAAGTGCTAAGATGATAGAACCTATGATACCAACTTTTGAGTATGGAAAGATGATGTCTTTTATAACTTCAAATTTAGTAGCACCCATAGCATAAGCACTCTCTTTTAAAACATCTGGAGTTGTGTTCATAGAATCTCTTGTAATAGCAGCCATAAAAGGTAAAACCATTACACCAAGAACAAGCCCAGCAGTAAGTAATGAAACCTGATACCCACCAACCAAATCAGCAACTATCGGAGCAAAATAATAAAGCCCCCACATACCAAATATGATAGATGGAATAGCAGCTAAAAGTTCTATAGCTATACCAATAGGGTAAGCGATATTTTTAGGTGCTATCTCAGATAAAAAGACTGCTATCCCCATAGCAATAGGAAGAGCAAATGTCAATGCTATAATAGTTGTCAAAAGAGTACCGATAATAGGAACTAATCCACCATAAACAGTTATAGTTTCACTTACTGCATCTTCATCAAATAGCATCTCATCATCTGATGATTCTTCATCTTCATCAGCCAACATATCATCTTCATCTGCAAGTAAGCCATCATCACTTACTTCATCATCCATATCTAGTGATATTTCAGATGCTTTTTTAGAAGTTATTGCATCCCCTATAGGTACTTCTTTATTCCAATCTGGGTTAGTAATAAAACCTAGACCAAATTCTGTCATAGCCTCTTTTGAAGCACTAAAAAGTGTTATAAAGATGCCAAGAAGTATTACAAAAACAAGTGAAGCACTAGAGAGTGAAAGTTTTTGAAAGATTTTTTCCATGTATTATAGTCCCTTTTAAAGTAAAAAAAATTATATGAAAAGTTGGTTACATGGTGGTTACAAATTTCACCTTAGATGGTGAAACTGTAAGAAGAATATATATTATTTTATATTTTTATCTGCCCAATAAGTTCTAACTTTATCAGTTAAACTAGCTGGTAATGGTACGAAGCCTAAACTTTTAGCAATCTCTTGACCATCTGTATAACACCAGTTATAAAACTTTGTTACATTTTTATTTGTATCTGTTTTTTCTGATGGAACAAGTATAAAAGTTGCTGCTACCATAGGGTAAGAGTTAGCACCTTTTGGGTCAGCTATGATTGAGTAAAAATCTTTTTTAGGGTCAAGTGTAGCTTTTTCAGCTGCAATTTGAAAAGACTCCAAAGTTGGTTTTATGTAATTACCTGCACGGTTTTCAACTGTTGCCATTTTTATACCATTTGTTTTAGCATCTGCATAATCAATATACCCTACTGTGTATTTAGTTTGCATAAGAAGTGCTGCTACACCTG
Organism: uncultured Sulfurimonas sp.; assembly: GCA_964611265.1. Classification (GTDB taxonomy): domain Bacteria; phylum Campylobacterota; class Campylobacteria; order Campylobacterales; family Sulfurimonadaceae; genus Sulfurimonas. The sequence continues at coordinate 3,671 of CAZSWW010000140.1, forward strand.
AGTTTGTTTTTCCACCTATATGTTGATTGCCTGGCCAGTTTAGTGACTTTTTAGCACCATAAGCTTTTCTCCAACCTTTAGAAACTTTACTTAGATAGTATGTAAAGTTATAAGTAGTTCCTGAACCATCTGCACGGTGAACAAAAGTTAGTTTTTCATGTGGAAGTTTAAGACCCTGATTTGCATCTGTTATAACTTTGTTATCCCAGTATTTTACTTTACCTGCTGCTATGGCTACAATAGCTTTACGGCTTAGTTTTAGGTTTGTTATATTTGGAAGGTTATAACCCATAGCGATAGCACCAACAACTGCTGGGAATTGGTAAAGTCCATTTTTCTTTAAAGTTTTAGGGCTTAATGGCTTGTCAGTTCCTGCAAAATCAACAGCTCTTTTTTTAGCATCTTTGATACCTTTTGATGAACCTTTTTTTATATAATCAACTTTGATACCTGTTTCTTTATTATAAGCTTTTATCCATTTTTGATATACACTATACGGAAAAGATGCACCACTACCTTTTAAAACATCATTTGCATTTAATGCTGAAAATGCAACTATAGTTGCTAATGCGATTGAAAGTAACTTTGTCATTAAGTTATCCTTTTATTTTTTTATGATGAAAGTATAAAAAAACTTGGTTTCATAATGGTTACATTACTTA
>CAZSWW010000141.1:0-4309 GCA_964611265.1 uncultured Sulfurimonas sp.
ATTTGTTCTGGAGTTGCAATTTTTGTAAATTTCATTCAAGAACCTTTCATTTATTTGATAGTCGAAGTATAGCTTTAAAAACTTATAAATAACTGAATTTATGTTTTATTTAAGTTTCAAATCTTTTTGAAACATCTATACCTTTTTCTTTTAAAGCACTTGTTATCTCCATGATTCTATCTTTATACTTTTCACTTTGCATAAAACCATCAAAAGTATCTAGCTTACCATCTGCAACATCTTGTGCTATATCATCTATCTTAGTAGAAATCTCTTCTAGTTCTGACTCTAACTCTTCAAATGTTATATCGTTATTCATCTTACTTAAACATCCACATCAGCTACTTCTGCAGCTTCCATAACATTTACATCACTCATACCCATAGCTTCTTTTATTTTATCTTCTATCTCTTTTGCTAGTTCTGGTTCATCTTTAAACTTTTGTTTAACATTTTCACGACCTTGACCAAGTTTAGTTTCATTATAACTAAACCAAGCTCCAGCTTTATCTACAATATCTAGCTTAACACCATAGTCAACTAACTCTCCCTCTTTAGAGATACCCTCACCAAACATTATGTCAAACTCTGCCTGACGAAATGGTGGAGCAACTTTATTTTTGATAACTTTTGCTTTTACACGGTTACCAATTTGGGCTTCACCCTGTTTTAGAGATGCTATTCTTCTAACATCTATACGAACAGAAGCATAAAATTTTAGTGCATTTCCACCAGTTGTTGTCTCAGGTGAACCATAACCCATCATACCTATTTTCATACGAATTTGATTTATAAAGATAACTGTACAGTTCATTTTTGAAAGTACACCTGTTAGTTTTCTAAGTGCTTTTGACATTAAACGAGCTTGAACACCAACTTGTTGATCAGTCATCTCACCCTCTAGTTCAACCTTTGGAGTAAGAGCAGCAACAGAGTCAATAACTATAAGGTTTACAGCACCACTTCTTGCTATGGTTTCCACAATATCAAGTGCTTGTTCACCATAATCTGGTTGAGATACTAAAAGATTATCTACATCTACACCAAGATTTTTAGCATAGATTACATCTAAAGCATGTTCAGCATCGATAAATGCACAAACTCCACCCTCTTTTTGACACTCAGCAGTTATCTGAAGTGCTAAAGTTGTTTTACCAGAACTCTCAGGTCCATATACCTCTATAACTCTACCTTGAGGAACACCACCAATACCTAGTGCCAAATCAAGACCGATAGAACCTGTGCTTATTGATTGGATAGGTTCTATCTCTTTATCTCCAAGTCTCATTAAAGCACCTTTACCAAATGCTTTATCTATCTGTTTCATAGCTAAGTCTAATGATTTTTGTTTATCTGCATCCATAATGAAAACCTCTTTTATTTTAATTGTGTAATTGTATAGTAATTTTTATATACTTATAGATAATATGACAAAATGTCATATTATTCAGATTTCATCCCTTTTTCAAAGATAACAACTTTGTTTCTTCCAGAATTTTTTGCTTTATATAAAGCTATATCAGCTTGTTTTATAACTTGTAGTGGTGATTCAGTATTATCAAATCCAGAAAGACCTATACTTAAAGTTTTTCTGATACTTTCACCTCCAGCTTCAAAATAGATATTTGAAAAAGATTCTCTTACATTATCGGCTTTTTTAAATGCATCTTCTATAGATATATCGTATAAAATTATTATAAACTCTTCCCCACCATATCTTATGATAACATCAGAACCTTTTATCTGTTTTTGTAGAAATTTAGAAAGACCTACTATAACTTTATCTCCAACATCATGACCATAAGTGTCATTAACTTGTTTAAAGAAGTCAATATCTATCATTAGGACTATGTATTCTTTTTCTATATCTGCTACTAAATTTTCTAAATATCTTCTGTTATATAAACCTGTTAATCCATCTTTTACACTTTTTTCTTGTAAAATATTCATAAGATGTTTACTCTCCAATATATGTTGAGCAAGTTCAAAATAGTTTTTTATAACCGGTTCAAAATCTCTAATTCGCTGAAGTTCTTTTGTTGAATTTGTTCTAATATGTAGCACAAAAGAGTACTCATCACTAACGATAAAAGGTATACATAAAAATTCACAACCCTCTTTAAAACAAGTTGAACAAATCTTGTAAAATTCAGTTGAAAGGACATTGTTGTTTATCCTAAATGCTCTACAATCATTAGCATTATCTCCAAATAAATCTTTTGGTAACTTACTATCATCTATACTATTATAAACAACTTCTCTTGTTTGTTCTTTGTTATTAATCTCCATAATTACAAAGTTACTTATATCAAAATTATCTGTTAATATATGAGCTAATCGTTTATATATGACATCTTTAGTATCATCTAGTTCTATAGTTCTTTTGAACCTAAATATCTCACTTAATTCGTTAAGCCTCGAAGCAACTTCTCCAGCTTCATCAGATAAATTGGTATCAATATGATGTGAAAAATCACCCCTATATGCTCTTGAAATACCCTCTTCTAAGTCATCAAAAAGTTTTGCATAAGGTTTGATTACTTGTCTAGCTACAACAACTGCAATCAATAAAAAAACTACACTAATAGCAAGAATTTTAAAAATCATAGTTACACCATTTGAACGGATATCTTCGATATCAACATCCATACTAATAACACCTAAGACATCACCTTCTTGAGCATTGTTATGGCAAGATAAACAGTTTGGGTTTGAGTATTTTGTTGCTATATAAGGTATAGCTACAGTTACAACAGCTGTGTTTGATGTTTCATTTAGTATATAACTACTTTTAGCACTTTGTGTAACTTTATCTTCAAGTTGGGAGTATATATGTTCACGGTTTGAACCCTCTCCAAAAAGTTCTATAACTTTTTTTGAACGAAAAAGATGTAGATTTTTAACATCTTGATGTTTAAGCATATTTTCTAAAAAAAGTTCCCTATTGGCCATCGTTCCATTTACCATGTGAGCTGTTAAACCATCTCTAACCGATTCTGCTATGGAGGTAGCTTTTTCTATAGCAATATCTTTTGAAAATGTACGAAAGTTTAAAGCAACATTGATTATAGTGACAATGGTTAAAGCACTAAATATAAGAAAAACTATAAGAAAAACTTTTCTGTTTGTTGATGACATTTGAATTCCTAGTGTAAAATAAAGCTGAAATTATAGCAACTTTTTCACATCTAAGCTATAATTTTTTATTATTAACAAAACTTTGTGAAAAATAAGTAAATATTATTTAAAGATAAATCTCTTTTATCTTCTCTACAAAATCTTCAACCTCTTGTTGTAGATGCTTTAAGTTTTTAGAATTATCTATAACCCAAGTTGCCTTTTTCTTTTTCTCATCTATGGGCATTTGAGATGCTATCCGTTTTAACGATTCCTCTTCTGAGTAACCATTTCGTTTTATAAACCTCTCAAGTTGTACCTCTTTTGGAGTATAAACAACTACACTATCTTTTATATTGTAAGCACTATTTTCAAAAAAAAGTGGAATGTCTATAAGGTATGGAAAGTTAAATTTATCTTGTTTCTCACTTCTTAGTTTTATCTCATCCCTTATCTTAGGATGCAAAAACTCTTCTAAAGTTTTTTTAGCTTTTTCATCTGAAAAGACTAATGAACCTAGTTTAGTTCTATCCACTTTGGAGTTTAGTACATACTCATCACCAAAAGTATCTTTTACCCAGCTAGAAGAGCTTTGTAAAATCTCATGAGAGATAGTATCTGCATCGATTACTCGCATACCATTTAGTGCAAGTAATGATGCTACTGTACTTTTGCCAGTAGCAATCCCACCCGTTAGAGCAATAGCATATTTAAAAGCCATTAGTTTTTAGTGATACCTAGGTATTCTTTACGAACATAATTACCCATAGCAAAAGATGCTATATGGATGTCACAATTGTAGTAGTTTAGGTTATCTAACATATCACTTCTTTGTAAGATTACATCTGCTGTTGGATGGTACTCTTTTGAAGCTAGAAGAGCTGTTGAGCCATTACCTAAGTTGTATGGCATTATGATTTTAAAGTAGTTTCCTAAAATTTGCATCATTGATTTGTTAGCATCTACTTCGTCCAATGATGGGTGGTTAGTAACTAAAAGCCCATCATCATTTAAAACACGGTTGATATGAGCAAAAGCTACACTATCTGCATCCATCTCAGAGATAACAACATCATAACTGTTATCTCGTTCATCTCTTAATACATCTAAATTACAAGCGATTACTTTATAGTTTATCGCATCGTGTTTTTCAATCTCTTTAGCCATAGCATCTGCATTATCACTTACTATTA
>CAZSWW010000142.1:0-4190 GCA_964611265.1 uncultured Sulfurimonas sp.
TAAAGAGATTTATTTAGTTGGTATAAATTTTGATGAAGATGAGAAAAATATATCTAACTTTAAATGGGAAAAATATGCAGGTTGAGAAGCTATCTAACGATACAGATGCAAAAGAGTTACTAACTAACTTAGGTGTAGATGCAGGTGGTATTAAGATACTATCATCAAAGATGAAACACCATATCATCTATATAAGAGATTTACATTTTGGTGGGGCAAATATCTTAAAGCAAGATGCACTTTCAGTGGGTGCTGATTTGGCAGTTCCTCGTGGTACTGTGATAGGTGCTGTTAAGTATGTGGATTGCATCCTTATAGCAACTCATAGACAACTTGAAGTGTTATCCAAAAAAGAGTTGACTCAACCTTTTAAACTTAAAGAGTTAGCAAAAAAATTACAAGAGATTGTTAAAACTCAAAAACCTAAAGAGGTACAAATTATGGGCATCATAAATGCAAATGATGATAGCTTCTTTAGTGGTAGTAGATTTAAAGATAGTGATGCAGTAAGTAAACTACTCCAAATGCATCAAGATGGAGCATCTATCATAGATATAGGTGGTGTTTCTTCTAAACCAGATGCTACTATAGTTAGTGCTGATGATGAACTCCAAAGGGTAAAACCTATTTTTGATGCTATATCTAAGGCTAAACTATATGAAGATATAAAATTTAGTTGCGATAGCTATACCCCATCTGTAATCTCTTATGCACTAGAATCTGGCTTTAGCATAGTAAATGACATAACAGGTTTAGCTAATGATGAAGTTTGTAAACTATGTGCATCCTATGATGCTAAAGCTATCATAATGCATATGCAAGGTACACCTCAAACGATGCAACAAAACCCATACTATGAACATATACTAACCGATATTTATGATTTTTTTGAACAAAGAGTTTTAAAAGCTGAATCATTTGGTGTTAAAGATATAGTGCTAGATATAGGTATAGGATTTGGTAAAACTCTACAAAATAATATCGACCTCATAAAACATTTGGAACATTTTACAACTTTAGATAAAGCACTTTTAGTAGGAGCATCAAGAAAATCTATAATAGATAAAATATATCCAAGTAAAGTTGAAGATAGACTAAGTGGAACGATAGCTTTACATCTTGAAGCTATAAGAAATGGTGCTTCTATACTTAGAGTTCATGATGTAAAAGAGCATACCCAAGCTATAAAAGTGGCTCAGGCATTTTTATAGCTACTTAACTATGTAAGCTTTTATAATCTCTTGACGAGTTATAGGTCTATCTCTTCTATCTGTTTGAACATTGTTTAGTTTTGCTAATGTTGACATTGAACTTTTAGTTGCTTGACCAAAAATAGTATGATGACCATTTAACCATGGTGTTTTTGCAGTTGTTATAAAAAACTGACTTCCATTTGTATGACTTCCTCGATTTGCCATAGCTAAAATTCCAACCTTGTTAAAAGTTAAATTTTTGAACTCATCTTTAAAATCTTTTTTCCATATACTCTCACCACCTCTACCACTCTCAGTAGGGTCTCCACCTTGAATCATAAAGTTTTTAATGATTCTATGAAAAGCTACACCATTGTAATAACCATCTTTTATATGTGTCATAAAGTTTTCAACGGCTAATGGTGCTACATCAGGATATAGTTCTAACTCTATATTTCCTGCTGTTGTCTCAAGCATAACTTTTGGATTTGCATATAAAGATACTAACACTAACATTGTTAAAAGTATTTTTTTCATCTAGTTTTCTTCCTTTTCAAAATTTAAACATACTGAGTTTATACAGTATCTAAGACCTGTTGGTTCAGGACCATCAGGAAAAAGATGACCTAAATGTGAATCACATTTTTTACATCTAACCTCTACTCTAGTCATACCATAAGATATATCTCTAACTTCAGTGATAGCATCTTCAACACATTCAAAATAACTAGGCCAACCAGTACCAGAATCAAACTTAGTATCTGAATAAAAAAGTGGTGTATCACAACAGATGCATCTGTATAAGCCATCCTCTTTATTGTTATAATACTCTCCAGAAAATGGTGCTTCTGTGCCATTTTCTCTACATACATGAAAAGCCTCAGGACTTAACTTGTCTCTATAATCTTCATTAGTCAAATTCAAAATTCTCCCTTATCATTGCTATTCTATCACAATCATCTTCGTACATTATATGCACACTTTCTAAACATAGATTAAATGCTGATTTAAGTTTATCTATAGATGTAGAACAAACATCCATAAGTATCACATGTTTAGCTTTTAGTTCATTTATATGTGAATACTCACATAAAAGTATTTTGTTATCAATTTGATACAAAAAATTGATATTTTCACTTAAAATCAATGATTTTTCTTCAACAAAAGACTCCAAATCATCATGTAGTTTTTTTCTACTTAAATTATTACTAACAACTAAAATATCTTTTGCAGAATTTTCTTTTAGTAGTTTTGATATTTCTAACAATGCTAAACTATGAGTGTTTCCTTTTTTTAGATTAACATTTTTATGACTTGTAAAGTTTTTTGAAAAGTTATAAGTAGCATCTGACTTATCTTTAGGATTTATAAGAACTAACCCTCTTTTTTTCTGTTGCCGTTTAACATAGTCTATATATTTATCATCTATTTGATACACATCGTCACATATAACTAAATCAACCGGATTAAACTCTTTTGTTATAATAATTTTTAAAGAATTTAAATCTACCTTTACAAGAGAGTCAGCCAATGTATCTAGTAACTTCTTTTTAATAATATGGCAAGATAAGATAGTTGGTTTAATAACAATAATCTTTTTTTCTGGATTTTTTAATAACTCTAAAATTATTTTTAAAATCATAGAATTTGTCTTACCACTTCCACCTTTACCGATTAGTTTTTGATGATCATTAATATCTGCATTTATAAATTCTAATTGCTCTTTTGTAGTTAGATAAAACAAACCATCATCACCTAGTATATGGTATTGAACTAATAAATTTCTCATTATTTCTGCTATATTTGGTAAGTCTTCTCTAGTCATATCATTTATATGTAGTTTTTTAATGATTTCATAATCTTTAGAATCATTAAAAAGGACATTATTTTCTGGTAAAAGTTCTTTAAATGAATCATTTAAATGTTTATACTCGTAAGCATTTAAATTTTCCATCAATAAGTAGTTAATTATAGGTGTATTTTCTTTATGTGTAACCTCTTTTAATCTTTCTCTTAAAAAAGTATGTGTTTTTTCAAATGCTAAAGCATTTTCTTTGTTTTCTTGATTTGTAGCTTTTTCAATGGTAGCATTTTTCAAATCATCATAAGACCAACTTTTATATTCAAAAAGGTAAATTCCATGTTTTTTGTCCAATATAAGAAGTGGTATAAAAAAACTTTTTTCTTGGTAATAAATAGTGATATTTTCATATAACAATAAATCTTCATTTTCTGCGATAGATTTAAGTTTTTTGGTTATGATAGATTCAGGGAGAGCTAAACTAGGCTTATCTTTTTTAAAAAAAGATTTAATAGAAGATATAATCATATAATCGATAAAAAAGTCAAATATTATGTTGCAAAATGCAACATAATACTATTGACTATTTTCCAGCTGCAACACGGTCTTTTAGACCTTTACCAGCTTTAAATTTAGGAACCATTTTATCTTCAGTTGTATAAGTTTTATCAGTACCTGGAACTTTACCACTTTTACCTTTTTGTAAAACTGCGTTAAAACTACCAAAACCTACTAAAGATATATCATCTTTTTTTACTAATGCTGTAGTTACAGCTTCTGTAAATGCTTTTATTGCTGCTTCAGCTTCTACTTTTGTTTTATAACTACCACTCTCTTGTACTAATTCAACGAATTCTGCTTTGTTCATAAGTTTACCCTTAGATTGATTTTAGAACTATTTATATAAATAATTCAATTGAAGATACTTTATAGTTTATTTGCTTAAGAATTTCTTTTTTTACTTCTTTTAGTCCATATTTAGCCACTTTATTGCCATTTCAAAACAAACTTAAGTATAACAGCGATGAGAAAAATATGCAATTGCAAGGCACAAAATCGCAGGGGCTACTAGTAGCCTCAAGAATTTGTAACGAAGTCAAGTGTATGTTTTTCTCATCGTCCTTCGGATAAGTCATAAAGGGGCAATAATAACTATTTAGTCAAGTAAATCACTATAATCATACTTTGAAAAATCT
>CAZSWW010000143.1:0-4135 GCA_964611265.1 uncultured Sulfurimonas sp.
ATAATTAGAATGAAATTGTACTTCTTACCAAAATTGTTTTTTTAGGTCTATGTGTTATTTTTGTATATTTATGACCATTATATATAAAAGTGTTTTTATACCCTTGCAATTTTTCTTTTGTAGTATATTCATAACGAGTAACTACCTCATCTTTATATCTGGTCTCTTTACAATACTTTATATCGTTAGAATTTTGTCTATAGTAATTGTTTGCAACACCAGCACCTAAAAGTCCTCCAGCTATTTTTGCAGCAGTTCGTCCATTACCTTTTCCAACCTGATTACCAAGAACTACACCAAGACCTGCACCTATAATGGTATCTAAGCCTATAGAATTATTGTTTACTGTGTTAGTTGTATGTCCACATGGAACACTAACCTCATAAGCTTTAGATACAACCTCTTCATAAGGTACACGGATATTTACCGTTTTATAAATTGGTTCTGATTTGATTACATCAACATATACAGTTTGAGACTTTATATCTGAAGCAAAACTATTTACTCCAACTAACAACAAAACTACTGATATTAAATTTCTTATTTTCATGATAACATCCTTTAGATTTAAATTATAAAAGAATATTAACATTTAATTGTTAAGTAATTGTGAAATCGATTATTTATGGTCTCTTACTTATCTACTCTAAACCAACCAGCTATGGAGTATCTTTTTTTATTTGACACTAACACTTCATGTGGAAATTTTTCACTCATAAAAACTACTAAAGTGTTTGAAGTGGGTGGTACTTTTGTTAAATAGTTATCATCCCCATCATAAACTATAAGCTCTCCACCATCTTTTTCTTGCCAATTCTCATTTAGATAAAAAACAGTTGTAACAACACGATTTTTAGAGTTTTTAAAAGCATCAAGATGTTTTTCATAAAAATCACCATCTTCATAGATAGCAAAATGACTCTCATAATAACTAAGCCCTAAGTACAACTCTTTGTTTAGATACTCTTGAAGACCTTTTGCAAATGTTAAAAATTCACTTTGAACTCCACCATCTTCATCTAACCAATGGATTTTATCTTTTCTTCTTTTTTTATCAAGATGCACATCAGATGAACTAGAGATACCAGCCTCTTTAAAATCTTTCTCATCAGATGCCAACTCTAAAAGCTTTTTTGCTAAGTCTGATTTAAAAGCATCATCTATGATGATATAGCCATCTGTTACTAATGCTTGGGTTATATTTTCGTATAAGTTATCCATGATTTATATAAGATTCTTCATTAGATTTTTTTCCTCTTCTAGTGAAAGGTATCGCCATTTACCACTCTCTATGTTTAGTTCAAAATTACCGATGCTAACTCTCTTTAACTCCAAAACCTTTAAAGGTGTAGCAAATTTTGGGTCTTTCATAGCACCAAAAAGTCGGCGAATATGTCGGTTTTTACCCTCATCAATCTTAACTCTAAGTCTTGTTTTTGCACCACCCATACCTATCTTTTCAACTTCAAGAGCCTTTAGTAAACCATGTATGCTTTGAACACCCCTCATAGCTGTAGCGATATGCTCATCTGTAACATGACCCCTAACCCAAATATCATACACTTTGATACAGTTTTTAGGTTTAGTCAAAGCATTACCAACTTTACCATCAGTTGTAAATAGTAAAAGCCCCTTAGATTCCAAGTCAAGCCGACCAATAGGCATCCACCCATCTTGAAAAACCCACTCAGGCAAAAGGTCATAAACTGTTTTGCGACCAAGTTCATCAGACCTTGTAACCACATAACCTTTAGGTTTATGAAGTGCTAACAGTTTTTTTGAATTGTTTGTTTTTTTATCCATCAAATGTATCCCTTAGTATTTTTGACAAGTTACAAAACTCAAAAACTAAGCCCACCACCAAAAGATGCAAAGTTTGGATCCATGTAACCATATACTGAACTTTTCATCCTTAGTTTTTCTATATCTGCTTTACTAGATATATCTTGTGGGCAAACCATTGTACACTCGTTACAAAGGGTACAGTCCCAGATGCCGTTAGTTTGGATGGCATCTATCTTTTCTTTTTCGTTAGTTTCCCTTTTATCTGCAACATACTTAAAAACTCTTGTTAGCGAAAAAGGTCCTTTAAATTCGCCATTTACAGCATATACAGGACAAGCACTGTAACATGAACCACATAAGATACAATCACTTTGAACCTCATTTCTTTTCTCGTCCTCTTGTGAGATAGATATAGTTTCATCATTAGGGTTTAACCAAGCTTTTGATAGTTTGTTAAAAGTGTAAGATTTGTCCATATCTACTACTAGGTCACGGATGATTGGTATATTTTTAAGTGGCATCACTTCATCACCATCTTGTACCTTATATGAACAAGCTAAAACCTCTCTGCCATTTACTCGCATAGAACAACTTCCACACACACTACTTCTGCATCCACTTGCAAATGTTAGTGTTGCATCTTGAGTTGTTTTTATATGGTTTAGTACCTCTAAAAGTGTAGCATCTTCTAAATCTACCTCATACTCTACAAATCTATCTCTTTTGATTTTTATCTTCATAAGATGCCACCTTTATCTATGATTGTATCTTTTTCAAACTTTTTGTTTTCATCTTGAAAATCAGACCGAAAATGAGCCCCTCGACTCTCCTCTCTAAACAATGCACTCTTTAGTATAACCTCTGCTAAAGTTAGAGTATTTTTAAACTCTAAAAACTCAACATAGTTTGTGTTATGTATTTTAGAATCATCCTCTGCACCCATCTTTGGTAGAAGTAAGATATAGTTTTGCACAGTTTTTAAAGCCTCTTCTAAACCATCTGCATCTCTTACAATCCCAACTAAGTTATAAAACAAATCTCCAAGTTCTTTTTTTATCTCATAAAAATTTATCTCAGGTTTTTTAACTTCTCTCTCAAGAGTTTGAATCTCTACATGGGCATCTACCTCTTTAGCATTTGCAGTAGCATACTTTCCAACTTCACGACCAAAAACTATAAGTTCTAAAAGTGAGTTTCCACCTAAACGGTTTGCTCCATGAACATTATGATTAGCACACTCTCCAACTGCAAAAAGACCTTTTATATTTGTTTGTGAGTTAGCATCTACAGCTATCCCACCCATAGTGTAGTGAGCGACTGGCTTTATGGGTATAAGGTCACTTACTGGGTCAACATTTTCATAAAGTTTTGCTAGTTTTCTCTCTTGTGGTAACTCTTCATCTATAAACTTCTCTCCAAGGTGTCTTATGTCTAAAAAAACATCCTCCCCTTTTTTTATCTGCTCATCAATAGCACGAGCCACTTTATCACGAGGTAAAAGTTCATCTACAAATCTATCACCTTTAGAGTTTAGAAGATGCCCACCAGCACCCCTAGCACTCTCTGAGATAAGTATGGCTGAGTTTTTTAGTGCTGTTGGATGAAACTGTATAAACTCCATGTTACTTAGTTTTACACCTGCTCTTAGTGCCGTAGCTACACCATCACCAGTTGAACTTTTTGAGTTTGTTGAGTGTTTGTCATAAAGTCTTGCATATCCACCAGTAGCAACTATAACAGCAGATGCCTTATAGGTTTCAATATCTCCCGTTCGTATATTTAAAACTTTTGCACCGTTTATGGCATCTTCATCTAGTATAAAATCTAGTAAATATCTCTCTGAGAGTATCTCGATGTTTTCTTCTGCTAAACATCTATCGTAAAGTGTGTGAAGTATTTTTAAACCTGTATAATCTTGAGCATAACAAGCACGAGGAGCAGATGCACCACCTAGTGTTCTTTGAGCGATTTTCTCCTCTTTGGTTCTACTAAAACATACACCTATACTATCTAAGTAGTTTATAGCATCTGGGGCTTGTTCACATAAAAACTTAACCATCTTTTTATCTGCTAAAAAGTGGGCAGATTTTAGAGTATTTTTTATATGAGATTCTACACTATCTTCACCAGCATTTCCAAGAGATGCATTGATACCACCCTGAGCCATACAAGTTTGACTTCTAGTTGGGTACTCTTTTGTGATAACTTTCACTTTAGCCCCAGCTTCACAAGCACTCAAAGCAGATGTAAGCCCAGCTCCACCTGCACCTATGATTAAAATATTTTTTTGCATTGTTTTAGTTCCTTTTATAACTTAAATTATATCTAAACTAAAATTTATTTATGCCCT
>CAZSWW010000144.1:0-4123 GCA_964611265.1 uncultured Sulfurimonas sp.
ACTTATAACAGGTGGAGCAGGGTTCATTGGTTCAAACTTAGCTTTTTACTTTCAACATAACCATCCAGATGCTAAAGTCGTAGTGCTTGATAGTTTTAGAAGTGGGGAAACTCTATCAAATGGTAACTTAAAAAGCTTTGGTCATTTTAAAAATCTTATAGGTTTTACAGGTGAAGTTATAAGTGGGGATATAAATGACAAAGATTTACTTCTTGATTTGGAAGTAAATTATAACTTTGATTATATTTTCCATGAAGCAGCTATAAGTGATACTACAGCCTTAGAGCAAGACCTTATGATAAAAACAAATGTAAATGCTTATAAAGATTTATTAAATCTTGCCGTAGCTCATGATGCAAATATGATATATGCATCTTCTGCTGCAACTTATGGAGATGCAGAGTCACCTCAAAGAGTAGGTCGTGAAGCACCTCAAAATGTTTATGGTTTTTCAAAACTTAGTATGGATAACATTAGTCGTGAGTATATGAAAGAGGTTGATATATCTATAGTAGGGCTTAGATATTTTAATGTATATGGTAAAAATGAGTATTTTAAAAATTCTACTGCATCTATGGTATTACAGTTTGGTCATCAACTATTAGCTGGTAAAAACCCTAAACTTTTTGATGGTAGTGATAAGATACTAAGAGATTTTATCTATATAGAAGACATCATTCAAGCCAATATAAAAGCTATGAATCCAAAAGAGAGTGGCATCTACAATGTGGGAACTGGTAAAGCTAGAAGTTTTCAAGATATAGTAGATATACTTCAAAAAGAGTTAGGTACAGAGTTAGAGTGTGAATATATTCCAAACCCTTATATAGGTTCGTACCAATTCCATACAGAAGCAGATATACAAACAACAAAAGATGGTTTAGGTTATGAACCTCGTTTTGAGATGGAAGATGCTATAAAAGATTATGTATCTGAGATAAAAAGAGTTTATGAAGCAGAAGTAAAGTGATGAAAACTCTTAAAGATTTTACACCACATATCTTAGTTGTTGGTGACTTGATGATAGACCATTATCTTTGGGGTAGTTGTGAGAGAATATCTCCAGAAGCACCAGTTCAAGTGGTAGATATAGCAAAAGAGACTACAGTCTTAGGTGGTGCAGGGAATGTTATAAATAACTTAAATGCACTCGGTGCTAAAGTATCAGTAGCTAGTGTTATTGGTGATGATGAAAATGGTGCTGAACTTATAAATATGCTTCATAAGATTGATGTAGATACTAAAAATATTATAACTCAAAAACAAAGAAAAACATCTAAAAAAAGCCGTGTTATAGCAGTTTCACAGCAGATTCTTCGTTACGATAAAGAGTCAAAAGATGCTATAGATGATGTTTCTCAAACTAGCATCATAAACTCTTTAAAAGATGATATACAAACTTATGATGTGGTTATTTTATCTGACTATGGAAAAGGGATATTAACTGATAATCTATGTCAAAATATTATCACTTTAGCTAATGAAGCTGGTGTAAAAGTTTTGGTAGATCCAAAAGGAAGTGATTTTTCAAAATACAAAGGTTCATACCTTTTAACACCAAATAAAAAAGAGGCTATTTTAGCTACAGATATAGATATAAAAGATGATACATCTTTAGAAAAAGCACTTATAAAGTTAAAAGATGAGTGTGATTTAGGTTTATCACTTATCACTTTATCAGAAGATGGTATAGCTGTTTTTGATGATAAGATGCAAAAGTTTCCAACTGTTGCAAAAGAGGTTTTTGATGTAACTGGTGCTGGAGATACTGTGATAGCATCTATCGCTTTTGCAATAAGTGCTAACAAAACCATAGATGAGGTAGCAAAGTTTTCAAACCTTGCTGCTGGTGTAGTTGTTGGTAAGATAGGTTCAGCTACTGTTACACTTGAAGAGATATTTGAGTATGAAGCATCTTTACATAAAACTACTTCTGATGCACATATAAAAAGTTTTGATGAGATAAAAGAGATAGTTACAAGATATAAAAACAATGGTAAAAAAGTGGTTTTTACAAATGGATGTTTTGACATACTTCATGTTGGTCATGTAAAGTACTTACAAGAAGCAAAAAGCTTTGGAGATATACTTATAGTAGGGCTAAATTCTGATGCATCTGTAAAACGACTAAAAGGTGAAAGTCGCCCTATAAATATAGCACAAGATAGAGCATATCTTTTAGCAGCACTTGAAGCTGTTGATTTTGTAGTGCCATTTGAAGCCGATACACCTTATGAACTTATAAAGATGGTATCTCCTGATACACTTGTAAAAGGTGGAGATTATGAGGGTAAAGAGGTTGTGGGAACTGAGTTTAGTGCAGAGTTAAAGTTAGTGCAGTTTGTAGATGGGAAAAGTACAACAAGAACTATAAAGAAGATACAAGAAAGTTAAACTTTCTTACTCTTCATCATCAACATAACCTAAAGCAAAAAGTTCTTTTGTAAGTGTTTCATAGTCGCCCATACCATTTTCAAAAAGGTATTTTGCAGAATCGTAGTAGCTAAATGTTATAAAATCATCCCATGCAGATAAAACAGTTGAACTCTTTAGTGCTAAGTAAAACTTATAACGGGTTTTCATATCTGGTGGTATAAAGACCATATCTGTTAAAAGGACTCTTGAGTTGTAGCCTGTAAAGTTACACTTTATACATCCATTTTTTTCATAACCATTTTTTTTAGTTTTAAAGTATCTTTTTGCTTTTTCATTTGTAGATGCCACTTTACATTCACATAGTTTAGAAACAAGTCTTTGAGCTATAACACCTTTTAAAGAGTAAGCTAGTATAAATAGGTCTCCACCCTCATCACGAATCCTTTCCATAGCCATATATGAGTTTGAGGTGTGAAGTGTTGAGTAAACCATGTGTCCACTATGGGCTGCTTTTAGAGCTGTTTTTATACTTTGTGCATCTCGCATCTCCCCTATCACTATAACATCAGGGTCTTGTCTCATTATGGACTTCATAGCTGTTTGAAATGTGAAGTTTATCTCTTCATTTACTTGGTATTGAGTTACAAAGTCTATCTTGTACTCTATGGGGTCTTCTATGGTGTAGATGATTTCGTGAAGTCTATCTCTTTGGGTTATGATAGCATTTAGGGTAGTTGTTTTACCACTTCCTGTTGGTCCAACTGTTAGGAAAAAACCATTTTTTTGGTTGATGTAGTTAAAAAGATGTTCACTCATAGGGTGTGATGGTGGAAAAAGCTTTGAGAGTGATTTTAGGTTGTTTGTTTTGTCTAAGATTCTTATAACGATATTTTCACCAAAGTGTGATGGTGCAACCTCTATACGAAAATCAACAATATCATCTTCAAACTTCTCACTAAAACCACCACTTTTAGGGGTTTGTGCATCTATGATATCTATGTTTGATTTCTCTTTGATTATCATAGAAAATCTTTGTGCTAGGTCTGTATTTAGTATGTATTTTGCTTGGATTTTACCGTTTTGTCGGTATCTTAGCCAGTTAAAATCTTCATAAGCATTTATATGTATATCGCTTATACTGTTTTTGATGCCATGCTTTAAAATCATCCTAAAGAGTTCTAGTATCTCGGTATCATCTGCATCAAGAGCATTAAACTTTTTAATCTTTTTTTCTATGATGTCAGGGTCTATGCTTATAAACTCTGTAAATCTTTCATTGAACTCTCTAACGGGTATAGTTTTTTGGACAACTGAGCGACCTAACTCTTTTTCTAAAAGTTTTAACCTTTTTGCACCTAGTAACTCTTTGCACTCTATGTAAAAGTTTTTTTCATCTTCATCTACTACTAAAATCTCGTATTTTTTGATAAGTTCTAAGTTAAAAGATGGGGTGTTGTCTTTTTTTTGGATGAAGTTGTGTTCTAGTGCTATTTGAATTATGGTTTTGTTTGTACCTAGTCGTTGGTAGTATTCTTTTTCTTGTTGGCATATATCTATCTGAGAGTTTGTTAGGTATTTTTTTAGGTTCACTAATATAGCCTTTTGTATATTGTCATGCAATATTTTAACATAATTAAAGTAAGTAATGATATAATTTTAACTCAAACATGTCGGTAACCTTTCTAGGGATTAACTACCCCTATGGCACTGTAAGCCCTGTCACTTTATTGTGACAGGGCTTTTTTTT
>CAZSWW010000145.1:0-4035 GCA_964611265.1 uncultured Sulfurimonas sp.
TTTTACTTTTTTATTGTATAATTACTTATGGCAAAAATAGATGAAACAAAAACATTACACCTTTCTAAAAAACTTATTATAAATCTGCCGATTTTTATGGAGTCAGCTGTTAAAACATTGGCATCTTTTACTAACTTAGAAACTAAAAAACTATCTCATGAGATAAAAAAATTTGATGCAAATTTAGATGGTAAACATATCATAGCTATAATGCAGTTTAGTGGTGATTTTGATGGTAGCTTTATTTTAATCTTTTCAAACGATATAGCTATACTTACTTTAGAATCTCTTCTTGGAGAGAAGATAAATCCAAATGATTTCAATGTCTTAAAAGATGGGGTAGGGGAGTTTTGTAACATCATTATGGGTAGTATAAAAACAGCTTTATCAAAAGAAGATATAAACATAATCTTTGAATTACCAAAAACATATATATCACTTAGAACAGTTCAAGATGTTATTTTAGAAGAAAATGGTGTATGGGTAAATATGCTACTATCTAAAATGCCATTTTATATGTTTATAGGCAAAGCCATCGCTTAGCAATAGCATTTAATGCAGATGGATTCTCAGATGCAAAAAATTGTAATTTGGGAGTTGTGTATTTTTCTTTAAATGTAAACTTTTTTTCTAGTTGCTCAACGATAGCATCTCCCGAGTGTATAAGCATAGTCTTGTTTTGAAAGTAGTTTAGTAGGGCATCTGATATTAGTGGAAAATGTGTACATCCAAGTATGATAGCATCAGGTGTTTTTGTATCTTTAAAATAATGTTCAAATGTAGCTTCTAAAATCTCACCATTATAAATCTCTTCTTCAACTATCGGTACAAAAAGTCCAGTAGCTTTGGCTTCTAGGTTTTTATATCCATTTTGTAAAAGTTTATTTTCATAAGCTTTAGAGTTTATAGTAGCTTTTGTAGCTAGTATAAGTATGTTAGAATCTTTGTCTTTTAAAGAGTTTATAGTAGCTTGAACACCAGCTTCTACTACCCCTATAACAGGACATTCGGCAGATTCTCGCATCTCATATAGTGCATAAGCACTTACAGTATTGCAAGCTACTATAATCATATCTAACTCAAAGTTTTTGAAAAACTCTACAGCTTCTATAGCATAACGGATGATGGTGTTTTTGTCTTTGCTTCCATAAGGTACACGAGCAGTATCACCAAAGTAGATAATCTCTTCAAAAAGTTGGTGTTGCAAAAGAGATTTGACAACAGTCAATCCACCTATACCACTATCAAATACACCTATTTTCATTATGCTTTTCTCCAACTTTTTATATATGAAAAGTATTTTATCAAATTTTTGATTTTATCTTAATAAGAGTATATAATTATGTTTAGGAAAAAAAGGGGTATCTTTGAGTACAACATTAATAGGTCAGATAGATAGGATTCTTTTTGAAGATGAGGGTTTTTTTATAGCTGTTTTAAAAACTGGGGAAAAGGTAAGTGGTACTTACTTAGAAAGTGAGATAAAAACTTTAAAAGATTCTGCTGTTACTCTTAGTGGTTTTTGGGATGAGCATAAAAAGTATGGTAAAACTTTTAAGTTTGAACAACTAAAAGTGAACCAAAATCAACTTTTTTTCTTTTTAAACAAGATTGTAAAAGGTTTTACTAAAAAACTATCAGCCGAGCTTATAGAAAAATTTGGTGAAGAAAAGCTTATCGATATACTTGATAACGACATTGAAAAACTACTAGAGTTTAAAGGCATCAAAGAGAAGCGACTCAAAAAGATTCAAACAAGTTGGAAAAAGTTTCGCTCTATGAGAAAACTTGGAGAATTTTTAAGCCCCTTTGATGTTTCACAAGCCCTATTGACTACCATCGCTACAGCTATGAAAGATGTTGATGAGCCTTGTACAAAGATAAAAGACAACCCTTATATACTTACTTCCATCAACTCCATAGGTTTTAAAAGAGCAGATGAACTAGCATTGAAAATGGGTGTAGATGCAGAAGATGAAAATCGCATCGGTTCTGCTATGGATTATGTACTTTTGAACTATTGTGAAGCTCAGGGGAACTCTTGTGTGGCTAAAGAGGTTTTATTTGCTGAGTTAAATGAACTTTTAAACTTTAGTGGGAAAAATCATATCTATGAAGCAACTTTGATAGAGAGAGTTTCAGAACAAAGTATAGTGCTTATGAAAAATGACAGAGTTTCACCTGCTAGACTTTATGATGCAGAAAAATTTTTGTATGATAACTTTAAAACAAGAGCAAAAAAAGATAGTGGTGGTTTTGTAAAAGATTTGGATGCTTTTTTAGCAGAGCATGAACTAAAACTAGGTGAACAACAAAAGGATGCAGTTACTAAGATAAACCAAGGAGCATCCCTTTTGTTTCTCGTTGGTTATGCAGGAACTGGTAAAAGTACAACTTCAAAAACTATACTAAATCTTTTAAACACAAGATATGAAGAGAAAGAGATTATCACTTGTGCTTTAAGTGGCATCGCTTCTCAGAGAATCGCAGATACTACAGGTTATGAGAGTGCAACTATACAATCACTCTTGATAAAATTTGAAGAGGTTGATGAGTTTCCTTTTGGTGTGGTTTTAGTAGATGAAGCATCTATGATAAACTCATCTTTGTTTGCAAAACTTGTACGAAAAATACGAAAGGATGCTATCCTCATAGTAGTAGGAGATGATGCCCAACTCCCACCTATAGGTGCTGGTAATATTTTAAGCGATGTTTTAACTTTGGAGTTAGCACCCATAGTTAAACTTACAAAGATTTATAGGCAAAGTGAAGACCAAGCTATCACCCTTATAGCAAATGATATACGAAAAGGTCAAGTTCCACTTTATAGAGAGAAATATGATGATTTTGAGTTTATAAATGTAAATATTCAAAATTACTATGCACTTAAAAATCAACTATCACAACAAGAACTACAAGAGTTGCGAGAGGATAACTCTCAGCAGATAGTGACAGAGATAGTTCACCAAGTGGTAGCATCTATAAAAAAAGCAAGATACAGACTTGAAAATAAACTTATCAAAGAGTATCTAAACTACTTTCAAGTGATAACACCCATGAAAGGTGGAACACTAGGTGCAAACAATCTAAACAAAGTTTTACAAGAGTATTTTAACCCAAACCCTAAAAAGTGTGTAAAAAGGGGTGAGTTAGAATTTCGCCTTATGGATAAAGTGGTTCATACCAAAAATGAAAATATGACCTCATGGAATGGCGATGGTTTCAAAGAGGGTGAAGAGAGTGCTACAAGACGGATTTTTAACGGTATGAGTGGTTTACTTTTTAAGATAAATGAAGAGGAAGAACAAGTTTTTGTATTTTACCCCAATGAAGATGTTGTAGTTGTTTATGAGTATGAAGAGTTGAAAAGCCATCTTATGTTATCGTACGCATTAACGATACATAAAGTTCAAGGTATGGAGTATGACATAGTGGTTATCCCTATGACTTTTTCACACTTTATCATGCATAATACTAAGCTTATCTATACGGCTGTTACAAGAGCAAAACATAGATGTTTGGTTATCGGTGAGAGTGGTGCTTTTGAGTCTGCTTGTAAACGACTTGAGACCACAAGAAGAGATACTGTTTTACTAGAACTTTAAAAAAGGGAAAATATGTCATTACAAAAAAGGGTTTTTTATCTTAAATTTGCTTTGATATTATCAGTTATATTTTCTAACTCAGGTTTCTACTATAGTGATAATGTTTTTTGCAGATAATCGCAGAGTATGTTCATAGTGAAGCTATCTATAACATAGTAAAAGACCTTGGTATAGATTATTGTCAAGGTTATTATTTTTCAGAACCAAAAGAGAAGATTTAAGATGATAAAAGTAAGATGGCATAATTAAAGCAAATTTAGTAGATAAGTAAGAGTGATATATCTAGCTTATATCTGAGATAAAGTTAAGTGATAAGGGACTTTTTGATGGAAGAAGTTTTCACTTCATCCCATCTTGTAAAGAGGATTAGTTTTCAAGATCTTCTATAGAATCTAAATATTTTATACTAGTTATTTTTTGATTGTTTAGA
>CAZSWW010000146.1:0-4025 GCA_964611265.1 uncultured Sulfurimonas sp.
ATTGTATTTGAGGTTGAACTTTTGTTTGTGTTTGGAATTGTGTTTGAGGTTGAACTTTTGTTTTTATTTCTGGTTGAGATTTTTGTTGTACTTGAGATTCTTTAGGGGCTGTTTGTTCTTTTAAAGCAGGTTGTTTTATTTTTGTATCTTGTTCATTTTGTGGTGTTTTAGCAACTGTTTTTTTATCATTTATGTGACTTGTTTCATCACTTGAAGAGGATAGTATTTTTTGTACCTCAGAAGCAAATTTTTGCACAGTTGTTTGTGTTTTATTAGAAGTTGTTATAGTTTTTTTATCTGTTTTAATTAACTTTTCTTTAAGTTCATCACCCTTTAAATCTTTTATATCTATTAAAAAGTTTTTCAATGTTTTTTCTGTAGGAGATTGTTCTTTATCTGATTTTATAGATGACAATAAATCTTTTATAGTTGTTGATACACTTCCTAGATTTTTAAGTGTTGGATTGTTTTTAACCAACTCTAGTAAAACCTTATTTGATGATGTGTTATTTGTAGTTTGTTTTAATATATCACTCATCATAGATTTTAAATCTTTGGATGGTGATAATGTTTCTAACTCTTTAGGAGAAGCATTTTTAAGAGCTTCTCCTAATGCCTTGTTTGTATTTGGAAGGACTATGCCAAAGTGTTTTGATGTTGTTGTGTTTAGATTACTATTTATCATAGATCAGACATTTTAAGGGTTAAACCTTTTAAATGTGAAATAGGATATGAGTAAGTTATACCTGAACCCTCACCAGTTATATCTAAATCATGAACTATTTTTTTAACTATATTATCAACATTTTTAGTAGGTGTTATAAACATAAGATTTGCATCTGTTGAATCAGAATGAAGTCTTCTATGAAAGTTATCCATTTCATCCAGACCCATACCATGAGCTGTCATTATAGTAACTCCATGAGCCCCAGCTTTTCTAGCACTTGCAAGAGCTTGTAACTCTTGATCAAAAGGTACTATAACATGAACAGCAGAAAATTGCATTTTATAAGAGTGTCTTTTATCTGTTCCAGCAATATTTACAGTTGAAAGACCCATATCTTCAGCATGTTCTAGTGCATGGCGAAGCTCGTTGATGTGCATCTCCTCTTTTTCAAGCTCACCTTTAACTCCCATTCTCTCAGTTATAACACCATAAGCCATAACTGTTAACATAGGAAAAAGCGATGCAAAAGCAATAAGTCCAAAACCATCTATAAGTGGGTCACGACCTGGTATATTTGTAGCAAGTCCAAGTCCAAGTGCTGCAACAAGAGGTACAGTAACAGTTGATGTTGTAACTCCACCACTATCATAAGCGATAGGTATAATATACTTAGGAGCTATAAAAGTAAGAGCTATAACAAACACATATCCAGCAGATATAAACCAAACTATATCACCACCTGTTACAATCCTAAAAGCACCCAAAGCAATACCTATAGCAACACCAAAAGCAACAAAAAGGCGAAGTACAAAGTCATTTATCTTTCCATCACTTATCTCTTTTGCTTTTCTAGCTATAGCTGTTAGAGATGGTTCAGCCATAGTTGTTGAAAATCCTATAGAAAAAGCAAATAAATATATGATGATATGACTACCACCTTTTGTAAGTTCAAATGCCATAGTCTCACCAAGAGAGAAAAGTCCCATCTCCAAACCAATGATAAAAGCATCAAGCCCAATTACAACAAGCCCAAAACCTATAATTACATTTTTTAGATTTTCAATAGGCTTTTTTAATATAACATACTGGAAAAAGAAGATTACACCAATGATAGGTAAAACATCAGTAAGAACATCAAAAAGACCTTTTAATATAGCTAAAATATCAAAATTAAATACACTTGCTGTCTCACTAAATTCAGCAGAGACATCAGGAAGAGCTGGTATAACAGGAGCAACAGTATTAGTTACATCTATAAATTGATAAACAAAGATACCATAAAACTGAACAAAAATCATAGGTGTAAGAGATGCAAAAGCGATAAGTCCAAAGCCATCTAAAACTGGATTTCTACCCTTTATAGTTGAAGCTAGACCTATACCTAAAGCTGCAACAAGTGGAACGGTAACTGTTGAAGTTGTAACTCCACCCAAATCAAATGCAAGACCAACAATTTCATTTGGAGAAAATGCAGTAGCAGTTACAACAAGGATATATCCAGCAATGATGTAGTAGTGGATAGGATGCCCTTTTATAATCCTATAAACCCCTAAAACTATGGCAAATCCAACAGAAAAAGCAACGACAAGCCTAAGAGTTAGGGCATCTATCCGACCAAAACTTATACTAGCAGCCTTTTCAGCAATAACCAAAAGGGCAGGTTCAGCTATAGTAGTACCAAAACCAACCATAAAACCAAACAACAGTATCCAAAAAGTTGAACCGTTATGAGCAAAATCTGATGCTAATTTTTCCCCAACAGGAAATATAGCAACCTCAAGACCAAGTAAAAATATAGCAAGTCCAACACCAACAATACCAAGACCAATAGAAGTAACCAACCAATTTTCAGGAACACTTTGAATAATAGCCAATTGAAAAAAAACTATAACCAAAATAATTGGCATCAAATCTCTAAAAGACTCTTTTAGAAGACTAAAAAATGATGTTAAGCTTAACATAATTTACCTTTTTGAAATTTTTTCTTATTTTAACCTTATAGTTATAAATTTAAAGTGAAATAAACATATTTTATACTTCATCTACACCTAATTTTTTTAATTCATCTTTAAACCAATTTATTAAAATCTGTTTATCCTCTTTAGATAACTCTTTATTATGATGAAACAAAAGATAACTAGATAATGGCATCAAGTCTAGTTTTAATGTACTTATACCCCTTTTTAATCTAGCTATCTTAATATCATCTGGTATATTTGCCCAATTTGAAAAATTAAATGCTTTTCTGCCATTTTCTACATGTGAAACCACACCAAAAGATAAAGGTGCTATATCTGAGTATATACTCCAATATGTATTGTTAGAATGGCAATCATAACAACTCTTTTGCAATATACTCATAACTTTTTTATCTGTATGAAGTGCCACTTTCTCATCTGTTTTAGGATTTGTTTTATCCACAGAGATAAACTGCAAACCTATCAAAACCACCACACTAACTATAATTATCTTTTTTAACATTTAAATACCTTTTTTTGTAAGGATTATATCTTTAGTTAGGTATAATTTTGATTATGGAGGTAGATTATGAATTTTTTAGATGTAAAAACAGACTATGCTTTTAAAAAAGTGTTTGGTACAGAGGAAAACAAACCTTTACTTATAGACTTTTTAAACTCAATCATAGACTTTAAAGATGATGCTAAGATAGAAGACTTAACCATAATAGACCCTTACAATATACCTATGTTAAAAGGTATGAAAGATACCTTTGTAGATGTAAAAGCAAAACTAGATAACAACACAAAAGTTATCATAGAGATGCAAGTTTTAAATAATGAAGGTTTTGAAAAAAGAGTTCTATATAATGCTGCAAAAAACTACTCCATCCAACTAAATAAAGCAGAAGATTACCACCTTTTAAACCCTGTTATAGCTCTTAGTATAGTTAATTTTGAGATGTTTAAAGATTCTCAAAAAGTTATTACACACTTTAAACTACTAGAGAAAAATGAATTTATAGACTATAGTGATGATATAGAACTTATATTTGTTGAGCTACCAAAGTTTAAAAAACAACTAGAAGAGTTAGAAACTATACAAGACCAATGGATATATTTTATAAAAAATGCTGGTTCATTAGAGTTTGTTCCAAAAAACCTAAACAACCATATAAAACAAGCACTTCAAACAGTAAATGAAGCAAATCTAACAAAAGATGAGTTAGAGATACAACATAAAAGAAAAGATTTTATAGCTGTTCAAAGACTTGCTGTTTTAAAAGCTAAAAAAGATGGACATAAACAAGGGCTTAGAGAGGGGAAAGAGGAAGGATTAAAAGAGGGGATTGAACAAGGGATTGAAAAAGGGATTGAAAAAGGGATTGAAAAAGGTCGAG
>CAZSWW010000147.1:0-2261 GCA_964611265.1 uncultured Sulfurimonas sp.
TACTTTCACCATCTTTTTCATCAACATCCCAAACAACCATTGCATTTGCATTAAATCCAGCTTTTCTATGGTTTAAGATAGAAGCAAATCTTCTCATCATACCAGATTCTTGTAACTCGGCTAAGATTTTAAAGAAAGTATCATAATCAATATCCAACTCATTTATAATCTCTAAAAAAGGCTCACTTACAAATTTTATATCGTATTGTACTTTTTGTATGATTTGGTGATGAAGTTTGCTTAACTCTATATCTTTATGTATAACTTTTTTAACTTTTTCTTTTTTTTCATCTTTACCAGTTGTATTTAGTTTAACATTTATCTTAAAAAGTTTTAAAGTTGGTAACATTATATAATCATCTGCTTGGGTTAGCTCTGAGAGTATCTCTATGGTTTTATCAAGTCCTAGCTTAGAATCAGGTGCAACAGCCATAGTAAACCAGATGTTAAACTCGTGGTTTCTCTCATAGTTGTGTGATACCCCAGGGTGTGAGTTGATTATCTCAACTGCTTTGTCTATCTTCTCTTTTGGTATCTTAAAAGCTACAAGGCTAGATTTGTAACCTAATCTTTTTGTATCAAAGATTGCTGATGTTTGTCTTATAATATTTTCTTTTTTTTGCTCATTTAGTATTTTTAATACTTCATCTTCTGTTGTATTTAATTCATCTGCTATTACTTTAAATGGTTTTTCTACTAATGGAAATTTTTTTTGTATTCGTGATAGTATCTCTTCTTTCATTTTAACTACTTTTTTATGATTTAATCAAGAGTTTTGATTTATATATGTTATCATTACTTATCTTAAAATAATAGGTATTATTATGTCATATTTTCCAGCTTTTTTTAAACTAGACAATAAAAAGGTTTTAATTGTAGGTGGTGGTTTTATCGCTTATGAAAAATTAATCCATCTTCTTGATTTTACACAAGATATATATGTTATAGCAAAAGAGTTCTCAGATGAGATGCTTTTAAAACTAAAAGAGAAAGGTATCAACTATGAGTATCGTGGTTATAAAGTGGGGGATATAAAAGATTTTGCGATAGTTGTTGTTGCAGTAGATGATATAGCACTTCAAAAAGAGATATTTTTAGAGTCAAAAAACTATAACTGTTTATGTAACTGTGTTGATTCTGTTGATTATTGCGATTTTATCTTTCCATCTTATGTTAAAAAAGGGGACTTAACTATAGCCGTATCAACATCAGGAAGTTCTCCAGCTATGGCAAAATACTTGCGAAAATATCTAAGTATGCTTATACCAGATAGTATAGTAGGGTTTTTACAAGAGATGAAAGGCTTAAGAAAGACACTACCAAAAGGTAAAGAGAGGATGCAGATGCTAGATAAAAAAGCAAAAGATTATATGGATAGTTGGAATTAACTACTCCAGCATTTCAAATGCTTCATCTATACTTTTTGCTTGATTTACCACAAAAAGATATATAGCTCCATTTAACTTTGCTAGTTTTACAAACTCTTTAGTTGGATTTTCAAGTTGAGCTATTGACTCTTCATAAGATATAGATTCCCATGATTTTGTATAGTCAATCCCATAATGTTTAGGGTCTATTATATACTCATCAACTTTATCATCAGCACTTATCCAAAGTCTCCCTTTGGAAAAAAGTTCAGGTGTACCCTCGTTGCCTTGCAAAAGAGCAAACCTTTTATATCTATCTGAAAAAATCTCTATATATTTTTTAACATAAGGTTTATGAAAAACACCAGTTATAGCATAGTTACTATTTGCTACATGTGGTAATTTTTCAATGGTGTTAAATGCTGTTCTTAGTCCAAGTTTATTTCTAACATCTGTTAAGTTATGCATCTGTTTAAAAAATATAGATCTATCAAAATAGTGTATATTTGAGTCAAATTTTATAGATTTTGATATATCTTTTATGGTTATACCACCTTTTGATGGTTGCAAGTTATCACCTGTAAGAACTAAATTTAAATCTTTAGATTTTATAACTTTTGCAACCAATGGAAATATATATGGGTTTTTAACCTTACCATCAAACGGATAGCCTAACTCTATAGAGTTAGCAATATCTGTTTTTTGTATATAATTATCACAGGCACTAATCGCACCACGAAACTCATCAGTAGTTTCAGGTTTAAGTCTCCAGCCAAGTAAAAATGCAGATATTTGCTCACTCGGAATGCTTTGATCTAGCATCTGTGTCATCATATCAACACTCTCATCAAAACTTAAATCACGATTTCCTTTAACACCTGTTCCAACTGCATG
>CAZSWW010000147.1:2361-4001 GCA_964611265.1 uncultured Sulfurimonas sp.
ACTACCAGCACAACCACTCATTAAAATACCAGCCACACAACCAACTAAACCAAGTTTTAAAATCTTTTTCATATCTATTTTCCCTTACCGTTATAATGTTATTTATATGATATAATAAATAACATAAATATACTTTAAAATAGGAGTTATAAATGAAACTTTTAGTTACATTGTTTTTAGTTATATCGATAGGGTATGCAAATAGTGAAAATGATTTTAAAAAAGGTATGAATTATCTTTTAGGGATAGATGTAAAGCAAGATAAAACAAAAGCTTTTGAGTATCTTAGTAAAGCATCTGATAGTAATCATTCTGAAGCTAGTTATAATCTTGCTCTTATGTATTATCTAGGAGATGGAGTTGAGCAAAATGTCTCTATGAGTGCTAAGCTTTTAGATGCTTCTGCTAAAGCAGGGTATAAAAAAGCAATAGATAATGTCGGTAAAATCTATATGCAACTATTAAAGTTTGATAAAGCGATAGAGTGGTTAAAAGTCAATGCAAAAAATGGTGATATACAAGCAAACTATCTTTTAGCAGAGATATACACTCAAAAAGATGATTTAAAAGATGCCAAAATCTATGCTAAAAAAGCGATAGATAATGGAAACTTAGATGCTATAAAGTTATGGGATGATTATAATCTTTCTAACTACTAAACCAGTTTAACTGCTCTCTTAGTTTTACAACCTCTCCAACAACTATAAGGGCAGGAGTTGGAACACCTTTTGATTTTTCTACTATATCTTCAAGAGTGCCAACAACTACACTTTGTTCTTCTGTTGTACCTTTTGATATAACAGCACAAGGGTAGTCTTTTGGTTTTCCAATCTCCATAAGTTTTGAAGATATTTTAGATAGGTTGTGAAGCCCCATTAAAAAGATAATAGTATCGTTTGTTTTAAAGTTTTCCCATGGGATTTGAGATTCTTTTTTATTTGGCGATTCATGACCTGTTACTACTCTAAAACTAACAGCTATACCACGATGTGTAACTGGTATTCCAGCATAAGCTGGAACACTTATAGCAGAGGTAATCCCTGGGATGATTTCAAATTTTATATCTCTTTTAGCAAGATAACTTCCCTCTTCACCACCACGACCAAAAACAAATGGGTCTCCACCTTTTAGGCGAACAACTACATCGTGTTTAAGTGCATTTTGATAGATAACTTCGTTTATCTCATCTTGAGGAAGAGTGTGTCTTCCATCCTCTTTTCCAACATAAACAAATTCACATCCATCTTTTGCCATATCTAGCATATCTGGATTGGCTAAACGGTCATATATGATAACATCAGCCTCTTTTATAACTCTATGAGCTTTCATAGTTAAAAGCTCTATGTCTCCTGGACCTGCACCTGTTAAGTAAACTTTAGACATTATTTAGCCTCTTTAAAAATAAATATACCCGATGGTTTTTTGATTTGAAGTATCTCTCTTTTTAGAAACCATCGTTTTGTATTTATCACTGCAACTTTATTTGCATCATTTACTGATACATAAAGTTTAGGATATAAATTTGACCAACGAATATGTAAAACTTTACCATCAAACTTAAATCTTTTTATAATTTTTAGAGTTTTTGTATCTATGATTTGTATAACTGGAAATTTTTTACCACTAAAAGTTACACAAAG
>CAZSWW010000148.1:0-3980 GCA_964611265.1 uncultured Sulfurimonas sp.
ATAGAATATGGTTGGTTCACATTCGCAGCCAAACCAATATTTGCACTTCTTTCATGGTTACATGGGATTTTAGGTAACTGGGGTTGGTCTATCATCGCTTTAACTCTTATTATCCGTGCTATACTTTACCCTTTAACATACAAAGGTATGGTAAGTATGCAAAAAATCAAAGAGATTTCACCAAAAATTAAAGAGATTCAAGCAAAATACAAAGGTGATCCTCAACGAATGAATGCTGCTACTATGGATATGTATAAAAAACATAATGCAAATCCATTAGGTGGTTGTCTTCCTATGTTATTACAAATTCCTATATTTTTTGCACTTTATCGTACACTTTTAAATGCAGTTGAACTTCAAGGTGCTGAGTGGATATTATGGATAGATGATTTATCTCGAATGGATCCTTACTATATTTTACCAATTCTTATGGGTGCTTCTATGTTTTTCCAACAAAGACTTACACCAAATAACTTTACAGACCCATTACAAGAAAAAGTATTTAAGTATTTACCAGTTATCTTTACTTTCTTCTTTGTTACATTCCCATCAGGGTTAGTGTTATACTGGTTTGTAAATAACCTTTTCTCAATCGGACAACAGTTTATTGTAAATACACAGTTTAAAAATGCAAAAGATGCAGAGATAGCTTTAGCTAAACATAAAAAAGTGGAGAAAAAAGATGATTAAGATAGAAGCAGTAACACTTGAAGAAGCCTATAAAGAGGCTTCTTCAAAATTAGAGTGTTCTGTTACAGAGTTAAAGACGGAAGTAGTACAACATCCATCATCTGGTTTTTTAGGGCTTTTTAAGAAAAAAGCTATTATTGTCGCTACTAAGGAGATCTCTATTGAAAAAATTACTCCTATTGAAAAAGATGTAAAAAAAGAAGAGATTAAGACAGATGCTATAATCGAACCAGAAGAGATAAAAGAAACAAAAGAAGATAACTATAAGTCAACGCCAACACAATCAATTTTAAATGATACTATTATGCCAACTTCATTTGTTAGTGATCAAGATGAAGAAGATGATTTAGATGCTATGAATTTTACAGCTGATTATGATGATGAATTTGATGAAAAAGATGAAGTTTCAGTAAATTCAGATATAGCTAAAGAGGTAAAAGCAGATATAAACTCTTTATTTGATTTAACTTGTTTCAATATAGATGAAATTGAAGTTAAAATGTATGATGAAAATACTTTACTTGTAGAGTTTAGAGGTGAAGATGCTGCATTACTTATAGGTAAAGAGGGTTATAGATATAAAGCTCTTTCATATATGATATTTAACTGGATTAACACAAAATACCAACTTCAACTTCGCCTAGAGATAGCAGAATTTTTACAAAATCAAGAAGAAACAGTATCTAGGTATCTTGAAAGTGTTAAAGAGAATGTACAAAGAGATGGAAAAGCACAAACTAAAATACTAGATGGTGTTCTTATCCAAATAGCTTTAAAAGAACTTCGTGAAATATACCCTGATAAATATGTAGTTATCCGTTCAACTCGTGATGGACTTAAGTATATAATTATTAATGATTATCATTCTAACTAGATATGCAGACTGATGACACAATAGTAGCACATGCTACAGCAAATGGTGTAGGCTCTATCGCCATCATAAGAATAAGTGGTGATAGAGCTTTAGAAATAGCTAAGAAACTTACAACTCGTAAAGAGTTTACCCCAAGATATGCTACCCTTACAAACATATATAATACTCAAAATGAACTTATAGATGAATCTATAGTTTTATACTTTAAAGCACCATTTTCTTTTACTGCTGAAGATGTAGTAGAGGTTCAATGTCATGGTGGTTATATAGTTGCACAGAGTATTTTAAAAACTATTTTATCATTTGGTGCTAGATTAGCAACTGCTGGAGAGTTTTCAAAGAGAGCATTTTTTAATGGTAGAATTGACCTTAGTGAAGCAGAAGCTATAGCAGGACTTATAGAGGCTAAGAGTGAAGATGCAGCTAAGATATTGGCTCGTCAGATGAAAGGTTCTTTAAAAGAGTTTATAGAAAATGTAAGAGATGAGATTATACATATACTTGCTTATTCTGAGGTTACTATAGACTATGCAGAAGAAGATTTACCAGAAGATTTAGTAAATCAAATATCATCAAAACTAAAAGAGTTAAAGAAAAATCTTGACAACACTTTAAATGCTAGTAAAACTAGAGAGGGTTTGATGCAGGGTTTTCGTGTAGCTATAGTTGGTAAACCAAATGTTGGTAAAAGTTCACTTCTTAACTCTTTACTAAATTATAACCGTGCTATAGTTAGTGATATAGCAGGAACAACTAGAGACACTATAGAAGAGTCAGTAAAGATTGGTTCACATCTTATCCGTATAGTAGATACTGCTGGTATAAGAGAAGCTAATGATGAGATAGAAAAGATAGGTATACAAAGAAGTATAGAAGCTATAGAAGATAGTGATATAGTTATAGCACTTTTTGATGCATCAAGAATCTTAGATGATGAAGATAAACAGATACTACACCTTATAGAAACTCAGACAAAAGATAAGCATCTTATCTATATAAAAAATAAAATAGATTTAGAAAATAAGTTAGTGCTAGATGAAGTACAATTTGACCTAGAATTAAACTCAAAAGAGAATGTAAATGCACTTATAGATGTGTTAAAAAATATTATGGATACTACAAACTCTACTGATGAAATTATGCTAATCTCTCAAAGACAGATAAGTGCAGTTCAAAATACTATAACAAACATAGAAGAAGCATTTGAACCACTTCAAGACCAAGAGTTAGAGATATTTTCTTTCCATCTGAATGAAGCTGTAAAAGAGATGGCATCTATAACAAGACCATTTGAAAATGATGAGATGCTAGATAAGATGTTTGGCTCTTTTTGTTTGGGTAAATAGATGAAATATATAGCAATAGATTTAGGACTTAAAAGGATAGGCTTAGCTTACTCTGCTCATAAAGATTTAGTAACACCATTACCAGCTGTGATAAGAAAAAATCGTAATCAAGCATCAGATGAAGTTAAAAAAGCTATAAAAGAGTGGGAGATAGATGCTGTTGTAGTTGGTGTTCCTCTTGGTGGAAGTAGTGAAGATGAGATGAAACGACGCATAGCACATTTTATGAATCTAGTTGATTTTGATGGTGAAGTTTTTTACCAAGATGAAAATGGTTCATCACTTGAAGCAGAGTCACTAATGAAAGGTGAGATAAAATATATAAGAGATGGAAGGGTAGATTCCATCTCAGCTATGATAATTTTACAGAGGTATTTAGCTACTAAATAAGTTTAAAAAACTTAGCTGCATCTTCTTCATCATCAGTTAAGTTGCTAATCTCAAAATCTTCATCATTTTCTAACTTTTCTTTTGCTACTTTTTGACAATACTCAAACATAACTTTTTTAGCTTGTTCATCATCTGCTAAAAATCCAAGTCCACTAAATTGATATGGTTCTTCTTGTTCTATACATAGAATCGTACCATCACAGTTTTCTTCTAGCACCTCTACCAATGTTCTGTATTTTATATTAAACTCAGTTGCATGCCATCCTATATCTTCTAACTCTTTGTTTGAAAACTCTGCTACACCATCTGCTGTTGTGTCATCATAAGATGCATTAGGTGTATTTATACCTATAAGTTCTTGCCAATTTGAAAAAGCCTTTATCATAACTGTATCTCCATCTTCTACGATTTGGTAGTTTTTACCAAGTGATTTTGTAAAGTCTGGAGTGATTTCTGCTTTTGCTTTATAGATTAAGATATCTTTGCTTGTCTCATCAACTATATCTCCATCTGCTGTTATAGCAAATACTTTTTGAGAGTTTATCGCATTAATTAGTTTTGTTTTCTCAACTTTAATTATTTCATTAAAAAGATTAAATTTTTTCATCATATCATTTTTCCTTTATTTTTGTTTCGTATTATAAAAGTTTTTGCTTTAATATAGTATAATCGCAAAAATT
>CAZSWW010000149.1:0-3958 GCA_964611265.1 uncultured Sulfurimonas sp.
TAATCCAACTCTATTATAAAACAAGTTCCATCATCTTTATTTGTAACACTTAAACGGCTATTCATATTGTTATCAATTATCATTTTTGACATATAAAGTCCCATTCCAGTACCTTTTCCTTGCTCTTTAGTTGTAAAATATGGCTCAAAAACTCTTTGTATAACATCTTTTGGTATACCTCCAGCATTGTCACATATAGTTATTTTATTTATTTCAATAGCTATTTTTATAAATGGTTCTTTTATATGTTTCTCTTCAAAAGCATCTTTAGCATTGTTGATTATATTTAAGATAACTTGTTGATATTCACTTTGGAAACCATAGTAGATAAATTCATCACCCTCTATAGATATTTTTATATGGTTACTGTTTAGTTGTGCATATAACATAGATATAACTGACTGGGTAGTTTCTTTTACTTTAAAGTTCTTTTTCTCCTTATCGAGTCTAAAAAAACTTCTAAAATCATCTATCGTATTACTCATAAACATTATAGTTTTTTTGTTTGAAGTTATAAAATCATCTATAAATGTTTCATCTACAATACCAGCTTTATAGTCATATTTTAGATTTTGTATACTTAGACCAATCTCATTTAATGGTTGTCTCCATTGGTGTGCTATAGCTCCTATCATCTCCCCCATAGAAGCCATTTTAGTTTGTTGTTGTAAAGCTTGAAGTTGTTTTGTATTTTCACTTAAAGCTTCATCAATTTTTTGTTTTAAAATCTCTTCTTGATTTTGTTGTTGAGTTATATCTTGTATATAGCCAACATAAAAGATAATATTTGATTGTTTATCTCTTATAATTTGTGAAGAATCATTTACCCATATAGTCTCTCCATCTTTTCTTTTTACTCGGTATGGATTGTGTGTAAAATTTATAACCTTACTTTTTGAAGCTTTTTCTATATGATTTTTAATCATATCCATATCTCTTTGGTCAATGATGGATTCATAAGTGATTTTTTGATTCATAAAATCATCTTTAGTATAGCCAAAGATTTTATCTACATTATCAGAAACATAATCTATACTCCAGTTGCTATCATTGTTCCATCTAAATAAAACTATATTACCTCTATTAAAAATATTATACATATCTTTTAAATGTTCATTTAATTTTATCTCTTTTAACTGTTGCCGTTTTAGATATAGAAAGATTATGTATAAAAACAATAGCCCTAAACTTAAAGCAATTATATGTATTTTTTGCAGATAAGATAGATCATTTGCTAAAGAATCTTCATAAGTTTTTAATGGTAAGATTATAGAAATAGCACCTCTAATATCTCCAACTTTATATCCTTGGTATAAATGACATTTTAAACATTTTTCTTCAACGGTTAATGATTTTATATATCTTAACTCCATTTTGTTGTTATTGTTTTTTATCTTTTGAAAAACTTCAGATGGTTTGTCTTTAGACTCTAATTTTAGTAATGCTTGTTTTTCAAAATTATCAGGTGCATTATTTGGATTGACAAGTTTTAAACTTATCATTTTCCCTTTTTCACCATGTGAGCCTTCAAATTCGTGCATAAATTGTCTAAGTGCATAAGCTGGGTTCATAAGTGTAAACTTTAACCCATCAGTAGTTACTATATCTCGATTTGGTATATTTGCTAGGTATGGATTTGATGGAGTTTGTTTAGTTATGGGAACATATACACCACCATGCATTGATACCCATTTTCTAAAAGTTAAATTTTTATTAAAGATGTTCCTTGCATCATTTAACATTTTAGAATTGTTAAAACTTATCTCTTTTGATTGACTGTATTTGTAAGATGTAAAAATTAAAGAGATAAATATAATACTTAAAAAAATAAAAAGTTTATTTAAATTCATTTTAGATTTTATCTACTAATTCTATGTTAAAACATACACCATTATCTGTATTTGTCACACTTAATTTACCTTTATGATGTTTCTCTATAATTATTTTTGCCATATAAAGACCTAACCCTTTACCATTTTTCTCACCTTTTGTTGAAAAATAAGGGTCAAATATTTTGCTTAATATCTCCTCTTGAATACCTCCACCATTATCATAAATCTTTACATTATATTCATCTACAACTATTTTAATTATTGGGTTTTTAGTTTTAAGTAGTAAAAAATTATCTTGTGCATTTTTAAGTATATTTACAATAGCTTGAGAGAGTTCATGACTATAAACTTCTACTTCAGTATCTGAGTTATACTCTACGATAAGGTTTATATTATCATTTTTTAGTAATGTATCTATCATCTGTAAAGCACTAGATATAACATCTTCTAATTTTAGTTTGATAACTTTTTCATCAGATTTATAAAAATTACTAAAGTTGTCTATTATCTCAGATAAAGATTTCAAATTTGAATCTAAATTACCTAATTCTTGTATAAAAAATTTCTCTTGTTCTTTTCTTTGACTCTCTTGTGTTGTATCAAATTGTTCTAGTTCAAGCGATAGTTGCATGGTTGTAGATATAGCAGACATTGTGCTTAGTGGTTGTCTCCATTGATGGGCTAACATACTTATCATCTCTCCAATTTGAGCTA
The DNA here is from genome assembly GCA_964611265.1 of uncultured Sulfurimonas sp. GTDB lineage: Bacteria > Campylobacterota > Campylobacteria > Campylobacterales > Sulfurimonadaceae > Sulfurimonas. The sequence continues at coordinate 2,547 of CAZSWW010000149.1, forward strand.
GTCTTGATTGTTGAAGCATATAGCCCTCATAAAGTTCTTTAGTATTTTTGGTATCTATCTGTTCAGATATGATTTCTAATTTATCTGCCAATATATCTAAGTCTATAGGTTTTAAAATCAGACCATTTATCTGCATCTCAATAGCTTCTATAAAGTATGAACTTTCACTATGTGCTGTTGTAAAAAGAACATATTGTCTTGGATTGAGTTTTTTGATGATTTTAACCATCTCTATACCATCCATATTTGGCATTTTTATATCAGATATAACTATATCAGGTGAGTATTTTATAAAAAGTTCAAGCCCTTTTTCCCCATCAGAAGCCACATAAAGTTCACTTGAAAAATGTTTCAAAAACCTACTTAGTTCATTTCTTATGCCCTCTTCATCTTCTACATAAAGAAGTGTTGGTTTTTTGTTCATTTAATAATTCCTATCTCAATATATATTGATTATATTCCAATAATTTTTATAATTTTATTAATCTATACACTTTTTAGAAGTTATCACTAAGAGTGTATATAGTATGATACAAAACTACTTAATTTAGAGGTAAAATAATTGAACTTAAAAGAACAAATCACTAAAAACAATATTAACATTCCAGATAATTTCTACTATAATATAAACAAATACAAAGAAAATCTTTTTAAATGGAATAAAATCCATAACCTTACAGGTGCAAGAGATGAAAAAACTATGGATGAGTTTATATATGATGCACTTTTTCCTGTTACTTTTTTACCAAAAGTTTCATCACTTATGGACATAGGAACAGGTGCAGGTTTTCCTGGTATGATTTTGGCATTAGCTTTGCCCGATACAAAAGTAACTTTGGTAGAACCACTTAACAAACGAGCTAGTTTTTTACAGTTTATCAAAGCTGATTTGGATTTGAAAAATGTAAGAGTTGTTAAAAAAAGGGTTGAAGAGATGGATGATGAGGTATTTGAACTTATAACATCTCGTGCTGTTACAGATACAAAGATGCTACTAGAACTAAGTCAAAACTTTAGAGATGAAAACTCTAAGCTTCTTTTTTACAAAGGGGAGAGAGTTTATGATGAAGTACCAGAGGGTATGAGCCATAAAATCATAGAAACTCATAACCGACATTATCTACTTTTAGGGGAAGATTTATGATAAAATACCTAGTAGTTATAGGGGTCATAGCTTTTGTTTACTATGTTTTTATAAAGAAAAAACCAACTAAAAAATCAAAAAAAGATGATGTTCAAACAAACGAGATGGTTGAGTGTGAAAAGTGTGGCATCTATTGTGAACTTGATGAAGCTATACTTAGTGGTGGTAAATACTACTGCTCAGTAGAGTGTTTAAAAACCTGAGTTCGACAATAAAACACCCAAATATAGGGCAACTAAACGGCAATCTTTTAAAAATTATCCTCTCA
>CAZSWW010000150.1:0-3951 GCA_964611265.1 uncultured Sulfurimonas sp.
TACATCTTTAATATTTTTAGCTTGTTCTGTTAATGAAGATACTTTATTTGCTAAATCCTCTTGATACTCATTACCATCTTCTATAGCACCAACTACAGAATCCAAAATAGTAACAAAACTATCTAATACCTCTGATGTTTTTCGTAAGTCTTCAGATACAATTACAGTTGATTCTTCAACATCATCTAGTTTATGTCCAACATCTTTAGCTAGGTTATCTACATTTTTAATCTGTTCTTGTGTCTCTTTACTATTTATTGTCAATTGTTCAACAATATTATCTAATTTTGAACTTTCTGATAATGTGTTAGAAGAAACATCTTTAGCACTTAAAACAGTATCTTTAAATGCCACTATCATAACATGTAAAGCATGAGAGATTTGAGAAATCTCATCTTTACCTTCAACTATAATATTACAATTTAAATCTAAATCACTAGATACACAATTTATCTTTTCTAGTGAACTATTTACACTTTTATTAATCCCTCTACCAATCAGTACAATAATGATAAATGTAGCAATAGTAAAAAATACATAACTAGATATAACTATGATAGCATGCTGTTTTGAATCAGCTTCTATCTGTGCAAGTAATTTTGTATTTTCTTTAAAAATTTCATCATCTACTTTTTTAAGTAAATTTATTTTCTTACTAATAGTGTTGAACCATACAACACTATCGATACCAAAATTACCAACTTCAGCTTTTTCTTTAGCAATAGCTCTCATTCTATTTACTTCATCTACTACAGATGAATTCATCGTTTTACTATAAAAAGCTTTTACTTTATCACTTGCTATAGACATAGAAGCATCAAGATAAGCATTTTGTTCTGCTACAAGTGTTATCCATTTTGAGAACATTCCAGTTTTAAACTTATCATTCTCGAAAGTACCACTTAATATTGCTCTTTCAACTCCAGCTCTCTCTTTTGATTTTAAGAAGTTTGCATAACCATTTAATGCTTTTACAAGTTTTGCATTATCAGCTAGTTTGGCAGTTAAAGCAACTATATCTAAAATACTTTTATTAGTTTTTGTATAGTAAGCAACTTGATTTTTTACAGTTATGTTAAATGAGTCTATATCTGAGCGTATTTCATTGATTTTCTTAATCTCTGAAGTAAAAATAAATAGTTTAGATTTAAACTCCTTTGAAAATGAATCCAAGTCCAATGTTGCTAAATATTTATTTAACTCATTGTGTCTCATATTGGTTATTTTTCTTTGTTTTGGAAGTATATTTGCGAATTTTTTACCATTTGAACTCAAAAATCCAGCACTTGCACCTCTTTCTTTTTGTGTTTCATGTATTAGTAAACTTAACTTTTGAGAAAGTAAATTTAACTCTTTTGTTCTTATAATACTTTCCCTTTCTTCAAGTGCATTATTAATAGTCAAAATTAAAATGATTAAAGAAAATGGAATAACTAATAACTGGATGATATTTAACTTAAATTTAATACTCATTATATAAACTCTTTTTTTAAAATTTTAGTAGTTTATAGTCTTTATGATTAATTTTAACTAAAACTAATTATCTTTTCTAGCCAATCTTTCATTTTTTTTTCATAGCCAACATCTTTGAGTGTACAAAATTTTAAATCTTTATTAAGATAATTTTGTTTTACATAGCCATTAAAATTATGAGGATTTAAGTAATTTTCATTTATTTTTTTAATATTATTTGGAACTTCTAACATAACACCATCTTTTACAGCTTTTATAGCAGAGTTTATAGCTAAGTAAGATGAGTTTGATTTTGGAGATGCACATAGATAAACTACAGCTTGTGCTAGTATTATTCTAGCCTCTGGAAAACCAATCTTTGATACACTAGTAAGTGTTGAAGTAGTAAGAGTTAATGCTTGTGGATTTGCATTTCCAACATCTTCACTTGCTAGTATTACTAATCTTCTTGCTATAAAGTCCGCACTCTCTCCACCCTCTATAAGCCTAGCAAGATAGTATATACTTGCATCTATATCTGAACCTCTTATAGACTTTATAAGTGCAGAAGTTAAGTCATGATGTACACCCAATTCACTACTTCCTGCACTTAAAGCATTTGGACGAAGAGATTTTAATAGTTCTATATTTATATCTTTTTCAATCGCTGAAGCAAACTCTAAAAGTTTTAGCATAGCACGAGCATCTCCACCACTACTTTTAATAAGATAGTTTTTAGCTTGTTCATCACATTTAAGATTATTTGATGATAACTCTTGAGATAAAAGTTTACTAAGAGCATCATCGTTTACACTATGTAACTCAAAAAGCATAGACCTAGAACGGATAGCAGAAGTAAGTGAAAAATAAGGATTTTCAGTTGAAGCACCTATAATTAAAATAGAATCATTTTCCATAAATGGTAGTAATACCTCTTGTTGATTTTTAGCCAAACGATGAACTTCATCTATAAATATCAATGGTTTTTGAAGTGCATTTTTGTATTGGTCAAATATCTTTCTTAGTTGTTCTATCTTAATTGAAGTTGCATTAAACTCATAAAAGGGCATATCTAAAGTTTTTGCGATAATTCTAGCTATGGATGTTTTGCCACATCCAGCAGGACCAAAGAAAAAACTATGTCCTAAAGCATTTTTTTCACATAGTCTTCTTAACGGAGCATTTATGGATGTTAAATGCTCTTGACCTAAAAGTTCATCAAAAGTTTGAGGTTTTTTCATTTTAATTATTTGCCTAAAGTAAATTTCTTTTTAATTGTATCAAAATTAACAACTTTATACCGATATAATTAATACAACTCAAAAAGGTTTTATTATGTCAATAGGTGCAATTGGAAATGCAATATATGTAAATCAACAAACTGTATCAGTTTCAAATATACAAAATGCACATACAAATAGAATAGAATTTCAAAATATGATAGCTCAATCAGCTGTAAATGAAAAAGATGAGAAAGTCTTAGAAGTTCGTCCAACAGAGGATAACCAAGAGGTTGATCCCGACCGTGAACATGAGAAAAATGAAGCTGACCAAGAAACTGCAAGAAATGAAAAAAAAGATGATGAAAATGAGGATGATGATAAAAGTGAATATGATGTGCATAAGCTAGATATTAAAGTATGATTTTGATATAATTAATCCTATATTATATTTGGGGTAATTATATGAGTAGTATATTTGAAGCACATAGAGAGAGAATAATAACAGGTTTGGCATTAGTCGCTGGAGTTTTAGCTGTTGGTTTTATAGATAACTTTTGGTTGATGTGGTTAGTTCTAGGTGGTGTTTACCTTAGTGCATTTTATGAGGCTACAAAACTTTATGGTGTTGAGAAAGATTCTCTTTTTATATATGCTATTGGTATCTGGATAGTAGGTGCTTTTTATCCTTATGGAGATGATTTGTTTGTTTTAGCTGGTGTTGCTTATGCTAGTGCTGTAGCATTTAACAAAAACATAAAATGGAATGATTTTTTACCTTTTATCTACCCAACAGCTGGAATGCTTTTTATCTTTACAATGTATCAAGAGTATGGTGTTATGGCATTGTTGTGGCTTCTTGTTGTTGTAGCTATGACTGATGTTGGAGCTTATGCAGTTGGAAAAAGCATCGGTAAAACACCTTTTTGTGAAACATCTCCAAACAAAACTATGGAGGGTGTAGTAGGGGGCATTGTAGTAGCTACTCTTTCAGGTATGTTTGCTGGACTTAGCATCGTAGATATGAAAGTAGCTTTTCTTATCTCTTTTATGGTTGCTGTTAGTTCTATATTTGGTGATTTATATGAAAGTAGCTTAAAAAGACAAGCTGGTGTAAAAGATAGTGGTGATATTTTACCCGGACATGGTGGGATGCTTGACCGTATAGATGGGTACCTCTTTGGTGGTGTTGTTATGCTTGTTCTTTTAAGAGGACTTGTATAGATGGTACTTTTAGGCTCAACAGGCTCAATAGGGGTAAACACACTAATCATAGCTG
>CAZSWW010000151.1:0-3947 GCA_964611265.1 uncultured Sulfurimonas sp.
TAGGAAGCTGTTGAACAATCTGTTCTTTTAGTATTTCATAAGTATCCCAATCGTACTCATCTGCCATATTAACCCTTAAAATATTAATCTGTATTAAATCTTATATAAATAATAGTTAAACTACTATTAAAATTTAATTTTATTTTACTTAACTTTAGTTACTAAAGCATCAACTATACTTTTATCATCCATTAAAGTAAATTTATCATCTACTTTTAGAGATGCAATATCTATAACTTGTTTGTCTTTTGAAATTTGTGCAAAGCCTTTTTTAACTTTAAATTTTGGATTGTTAGATTCTAACATTTGTTTCATATTGTTTAGTTGAGTTTGTGAATTTCTTACTTTTGAATCTATTAGTTGTGGGTATGAATTTTTTATCTCTTGTAAATCTCTAGTGAAACTTTGAAATTTAAAAGAGATGGTTTGTTCATAAGATTTTTTGAGTTTTTGTATCTCATCTTTTTTTAAGATTATTTTTCTCTCAACTGAGTTTTGGGCAAGTAAAGTTTGTATATGTTTTAATTCTTGTGATTTATTTTGTAAAACTTGAGATATACTTTGTGATAAGCTAGAAGATATACCATCCATGTACTGGTACAGTTCATTTGTATCTGGTAAAGTCATCTGCATCCCAGCACTTGGTGTAGGTGCTCTTAAATCTGCTACAAAATCACTAATCACCCAATCTATCTCATGTCCAACAGCAGATACTATAGGGGTAGTAGCTTCAAAGATAGCATCTGCCAAAATCTCTTCATTAAAAGCCCATAAATCTTCTATGCTACCTCCACCACGACCAATTAACATAAAGTCGTAAGATTTTACATCTGCCTTTTTTATCGCTTTTACTATGCTTATAGAAGCACTATCACCTTGGACTAAAACATCATATATATCTATTTTGATATTTTTATATCTGTTGTTTGCAACTCTTAACATATCTTGAAGTGCTGCTCCCGTTGCAGAAGTTATAAGTGCAATATGTTTAGGAAATTTTGAAAGTTGTTTTTTTTTACTCTCATCAAAATAACCTTTAGTTGAAAGTTTTTCTTTTAATTGCTCATAAGCTAAAGCTAATGCACCTTGACCTGATGGCTCAATGTTAAAACAGTTGATTTGGTAACTTCCACGAGGTTTATAAACGGAGATAGCTCCATCAAGTATAACTTTCATACCCTCTTGAAGTTGAAATTTTAATTTTGAAGCATTACCACGGAACATAACACAACTAACAGTTGATGAAGCATCCTTTAGTGTAAAGTAGATATGACCAGAGTTATGAAAAGTGATGCGAGAGAGTTCCCCCTCAACTAAAACACGGGTAAAACTACTCTCTAGTAAACTTTGGATTTGCTCATTTAGTGATGATACAGTTAGTGTATGCATTTTATTTACCTTTTTTTAGTAACTTTTTCCATATATAACCAAGTTCCACCACCTAAAACTACAAGTATTATAGGTGCTATCCAAGGTTTAGTACTTATAATTGTTGCAACTTTTGTTAAAGCTTCACCAGAGTAATAACTACCAAGCCCAAAAGCCAAAGCCCAAATCCCAGCACTTAAAACATTTAAAACAGCAAACTTTTTAATGTCATACTTAGTTAAACCTATAGCTATAGGTATAAGTGTTTTTATACCATAAACAAATTTTTGAAACAGTATTATCCATGAACCATGTTTTTTCATAAGTAGATGTGCAAGTGCTAGTTTTCTTCTATGTTGTTTTAGCCCTTCCATCATCATTGATTTTTGATATCTTGCCATATATACTAGCATCATATCTCCTAAAGTGTTAGCGATAAATGCGATACTTATAGATAAAGTCAAATCCATCTTACCCATAAATGACAAAACTCCAGCACCAATAAGTGCCACAAACCCACCACCTAAAGAGTATAGAAAAAGTCCTATATATCCGTATGTTGCTAAGTTACTAAATGTATCTTCCATATTAATCCTATAATTTTTTGATTTTTGTTATCTCATCTCTGAGTCTTGCTGCTTCTTCAAAGTTTAACTCTTTTGCAGCTTGTTTCATTTTTAATGATAACTCTTTAACTAATGCTTTTCTCTCAGTTGCTGGCATCTTATCCATCTTTTTATGTTTTTGGTAGATGCCACCATGGTCTTCTAGTTTTAGATTTTCGTCTAGTTTTCTTATGGTTGTTGTTGGTGTGATGCCATGTTCTTTGTTATATGCATCTTGAATCTCTCTTCTACTGTTTGTTTTATCTATGGCTCTTTTCATTGAGCCTGTTATCTTGTTAGCATAAAGTATAACTCTACCATTTGCATTTCTAGCACCTCGACCTATGGTTTGAACAAGTGCTGTTTCACTTCTTAAAAAGCCCTCTTTATCTGCATCAAGTATAGCTACTAAAGAAACCTCAGGTAGGTCTAACCCCTCACGAAGTAGGTTTATCCCTATAAGTACATCAAACTCTCCAAGTCTAAGTGAACGGATGATTTGGTTTCGCTCTATGGTATCTATATCTGAGTGCATATACTGAACTTTGATGCCCAAATCTGCTAGGTATTTTGTAAGTGCTTCTGCCATTTTTTTAGTTAAAACAGTTATAAGAACTCTTTCATCTTTAACAGTTGTTTTTTTTATCTCATCATGTATATCTTCAACTTGGTTATCTGATGTTTTTATCTCTATAACTGGGTCAAGTAAACCAGTTGGACGGATAATTTGCTCTGCTTTTACAGCTGACATATCTAACTCATACTCATTTGGAGTGGCTGAGACAAACATATAGTAAGGTGCTTTGTTTATATACTCATCTGCTTTTAGTGGACGGTTGTCAAGTGCTGATGGAAGTCTAAAACCATAATCTACTAAAACCTCTTTTCTCGCTCTATCACCTGCATACATCCCACGATACTGAGGAAGTGAAACATGGCTTTCATCTACTATAACTAAGTAGTCATCATGGTTTTGAGCAAAGTAATCAAGCAAAGTAAAAGGTGCTTCACCTGCTTTTTTATCTGTAAGAAGGCGAGAATAGTTCTCAACACCTTTACACATACCAGTAGTTTCTAGCATCTCTAAGTCAAACTCAACTCTTTGTTTTAGTCGTTGATACTCTAAAAGTTTTCCCTCTTTTTGAAAGTATGCAAGTCTATCATCAAGCTCCTCTTCGATGCGTTTAACTGCACGAGCCATTTTTTCTTGTCCAACACTAAATTGTGAGGTTGCATATATGGTAAAACTTTTATGCTCCTCTAACTTTTTGTTGTCTATAACTTCAAAAGTATAAATAGCTTCTATCTCATCACCAAAAAATTCTATACGGATAGCTTCTTGTTCAAAGTAGGGTGGATATATGTCTATACTTTCACCATTTACACGGATGTGACCACTGTCAAAATAACTGTCATTTCGACTATAACCCATCTCAACTAAACGGAGTAAAAGTCTTTTTTGTGCTATCTCATCACCAACGGCTAAAGATTGCACCATATTCATATACTCTTCAGGGTCACCTAAACCATAGTTCGCAGAAACTGATGCTATCACTATAACATCATCATAACTAAGAAGGTTTGCAGTTGAAGAGAGTCGCATCCTCTCTAACTCATCATTTATAGCACTATCTTTTTCTATAAAAAGATCTTGACGAGGTATATAAGCCTCAGGTTGGTAATAATCGTAGTATGATACAAAATACTCAACATGATTGTTAGGGAAAAACTGTCTAAACTCTGAGTAGAGTTGAGCAGCTAAAGTTTTGTTATGAGTCATAATGATGGTTGGCATCTGTACTTTTTCTATAACTCTAGCCATAGTATGAGTTTTACCACTACCAGTTACACCCTCAAGTGTTTGGTAACGGTTTCCATCTAAGATAGACTTACTTAAAACTTCTATAGCTTTAGGCTGGTCACCTGCTGGTTGATACGGAGATTTTACTGTAAAATTTGGTTTCTTTTTCATCA
>CAZSWW010000152.1:0-3925 GCA_964611265.1 uncultured Sulfurimonas sp.
TAAACATACACTACCACCATGTGCTTGTGCTATCTGTTGAGAAAGTACCAAACCAAGACCATTGCCCTTTACTTTTGTACTTTTAAAAGCTTGAAAAAGTGCATCTTTATTTTCTATAGCTATGCCTGAATCATATACTTTAAATATATGAAATTCACCATCATCTTCATAGATAATCTCAATATCACCATCATCTTCATCATCAAGTTCTATAGCATCTATAGCATTTATAACAAGGTTAGAAAAGAGCATCTCTAAAAGGTCTTTATCTCCATTGATGATAAAATTATTTTCTGGGAATTTAAAGGTAATATCTTTAGAATAGCCATAATAACCAGTTACCATACTTAAAGATTCCCTTATTTTACTCCACTTTATGTTTGATTTACTTGCTTTTATACCTTTTGAGAACATCAAGGTTGCTTTTATAATTCTATCTATACGATATACTGATTTTTGTATCTCTTCTACTATGGCTATATTTTCAGGTTTAACCCTTTTTTTAAGTGTTGAACTAAGTAACGATATAGAACCTATAGGGTTTCTTATCTCGTGAGATAGATGAGCAGCCATCTGCCCCATAGTTGCAAGATTTTCTTTCCTTTTTTGTTCAGTTATATCTGTACAAGAGAGCATCTTTTTATCTTGGTAAAGTGAACTTTTTATAAGGTACGAAGATGCATTAAAGTTTATCTCATAATTATCATTTTCAAACTCTAGCAACTCAAACAAATCTTTTAAATCTTTTGCTTTTGAATTTTGTAAAAAAACATTGTTTTCACTATCTAGTATCCATATAGCATTTGGTAAAAATTCTACAACTTTTTCTACTGTATCTTGCAGATGTGTATAAGATTGTTTTAGTTCTGTAAACTCTTTTTCAACCTTATAAGTTTGTTCTATAAGAAGGTTTAACTCCTCTGGACTTATACTCTCAGCCATTAATCTCTAAAACCTAAAATTATCTTATATAAAGAGTGTGCATCATCAACACCACAAAGTTCCCTTATAGAGTGCATCGCATAAGTTGGTAGTCCTACATCTAAAGTCTCTATTCCTAGTCTTGTAGCAGTTATAGGTCCTATGGTTGAGCCACAACCCATATCTGAACGGGTTACAAACTGTTGATAAGGTTCGTTTAGTTTTGATGCTACACTCATAAACTTAGAGATTGTGATAGAGTTTGATGCATATCTTTGGTTAGCATTTACCTTTAGTACACAACCTTTGTTTATATATGGTGAATGTTCCTTATCGTGTTTAGTTGGAAAGTTTGGATGCACAGCATGAGCATTATCAGCACTTATCATTAAAGATGACCTTATCATGTTCATATACTCATCATAATCTTTAAACATCCTTTTAAGAGTGTTTTCTAAAAAGCTTCCCCCTGCTCCACTCGTAGATGCACTGCCCACCTCTTCATGATCACTTGCTACTAAAAGCATAGGTGTATCTTCATCAACACTACATATACTTAAAAGTCCAACATAACAAGAGAGTAAGTTATCTAACCTAGCAGATGCTATAAAATCATCTCTCAAACCAACAAAAGATGCTTTTTGAGTATCGTAAAAACTAAGTTCACTTGCATATATCTCTTTAGCATCTCTTATCTCATTTTGTTCTAATTGCCATGAGATAAAATCTTTAAAATCAAAATCTTCATTTGTCGTAAGGATTGGACACATATCTGTTTGTTTGTTTATAGTTTTATCTTTGTTTGCTTTATCATCTAAGTGTATCGCTAAAGATGGTACTATAGCTATAGCTTTTTTTACATCTATAAGTGTACTCTTTAGCTCATCATTTGAATCTAAGTAACTTACACGACCAGCTAAAGATAAATCTCTATCAAACCACGGATTAAGTAAAAGACCACCATAACTCTCAACACCAAACTTTACAACACCATGCTCTTTTATAACTGCATTTGGTTTTAACTTTAGGTTTGGTGAATCAGTATGACACCCTATCATAGTATAATCTTTTCTTTTAGGGTAAGTAAATGCTATAACAGATGAATCGTTACGAGTTACAAAATATTTTTTACCACTTTCTAACTCCCATTTTTGCTCTTCATACAGTTTTATGAACCCAGCATTTTCAAGCATCATAGCCATATTTAAAGTTGCATGAAACGGTGTAGGGGATGCATCTAAAAACCCTAATAAACCCTCATTAAAATCTTGTTTTTTCATTTGTTAATCCTATGTTGAAATTCTGGAACTATCTCTTTTAATTTTGAGATTTTATCATTAGAAATTAGTAACTCTTCTATATCTTTGTTTAATTTATCTATATCATATATGGTTGGTTTTGCTACCATTATCGACTTGTATTTTGTGTCTTTATCTGCATCGTTTATAAGTAACTCTTCGTAGAGTTTTTCACCCATTCTAAGACCTGTTATCTCTATGCCTATACCATCTTTAGCACTTAGTTTTATCATCTTTTTTGCCAAATCATATATCTTGATAGGCTCACCCATATCTAGTATAAATATCTCTCCACCTTTACCTAAACTACCAGCTTGTAAAACAAGTTCACAAGCTTCAGGTATAAGCATAAAGTATCTTGTTACATCTTTATGAGTAACTGTTAGGTTTTTTCCCTCAGCAATTTGAGCCTTAAATCTTGGGATTACACTTCCACTACTTCCAAGTACATTTCCAAATCTTACAGAAACTATCTCTGTAGTATTTGCATCTTTTTGAGCTATATTTTGTGCATAAAGTTCACATACTCTTTTTGTAGCACCCATTATGTTAGTTGGTCTTACAGCTTTGTCTGTAGATGTTAAGACTACTTTTTTTACCTTATATTCACAAGATATATCTATAATATTTTTTGTTCCAATGATATTGTTTTTTATAGCTTCATCTATGTTCAATTCGCAAAGAAGAACATGTTTATATGCAGCAGCATGTATCACTATATCTGGTTTATACTTCTGAAATGTTTTTCTTAAAACATCTTTATCTAGTATAGATTGCATTATAGGTATAGCAGTATTTGTTGCAACCTCTTGATGGATTTTATATAAATTGTATTCACTATTATCAACTAAGATTATCAATGATGCTTTGTAATTAACACATTGTCTTACACATTCAGCACCTATACTTCCACCTGCACCAGTTACTAAAACAACCCTATTTTGTATAAATTTTTTAATAGCTTTTTTATCTAAATCTTGTGGTCTTCTTGCTAAAAGGTCTTCAACCGATATATCTTTTAGATGGTTTTTTATACCTTTTTTAACTAAGCTATCTTCCAATGAACTAAGTATTTTTATAGTTTTAAACTTTGATGAATACTCTTCATATATCTCATTTATCCGTGTTTGGTTTGCATTTGGTATAGCTATAACTAGCATATCAAACTCATGACCTGAATTTTGCATCTTTGTGTTTAAAGTATTTGGGGAGATTATCTGTATAGAGTCAATACTTCTGTTTTGTTTAACTTCATCATCATCTACGAAAAAGATTACTTTATATTCACTATTTTTAAACTCATTTTCTAGTCTAAGCCCTGCATTACCTGAACCATAAATAACAACATTTTTACTTTTTTTTATTTTGCTTTTATTTACAATATAATTATAACTATACATCATAAAATTTATAACAAATAAGTATAAAAACAGTTCACTTGTTAAAAATGATAACCAAAATTCACCGTAATAATATGTAGCATATATAAAAAATGGAACAATATAAACAAAACTTTTCATAAGAAAAGTTCTTGTAGTAGACTTAGACCAGCTTAAGTTATAATCGCTAAATATACTATAGGATGCTAACATCCTAAGCAGTATGACACTTATAACTAATGAGATGTCAAAAGTATAATGAAAGATTAAAAAAGTCCACCAAAAAGTACAAAAAGAGAGTATAACTATAACTAAAAAATTAAGTGC
>CAZSWW010000153.1:0-3901 GCA_964611265.1 uncultured Sulfurimonas sp.
TTTTGTTGGTAAAAAACTAGAAATTGTTTCTGCTACACCATATTTAGTATCATCGGGTAAAATAATTTGTGCTGCAGTTTGAGTATCAGTATTAAAAACTAATGGACCTACAAAGTTAATCGCAGAGTTTTCTATAGGTATCTGTGTTACAACTATATTTAAGATAAGTAAGTTTGAATTTTCATCTATCCCTAATAACTCTTTAGTCTTATCTGGTACTTCAAAATCATATTCTCTTAGTACAAATGGATTAATTAAAGTGAATGATATATGCTCATTATCACAAGATGTCATCTTCATAAAAATGTCATCTATCTTTTTTAATTCTACTTGTTTTAGATTATCAAACCCTAGAAGAGGGACTTTAATATCAAATTTCATTGTAAACCTTTTATCAAATTGTATAACTATAACATTTTAAGCATAAAATATACCTATTTGGATAGAATAACAAAATATTTAACTAATAGGAAATAATTATTATGAAATTAAGCATTAATATTGCATCTGTGATTTTTGGTATAACTCTTTTGTTTACTGGTTGTTCAAACAAAGTAGAAGAGTATAATAAACCTGCAATGTATTGGTATACAAAGATTATAAAATCTATCTCAAATGGTGATTTAGAGAGTGCAGATAGTTACTATTCTTCACTTCAAGGTGAACATATATCATCTCCGTTAATTCCTGAAGCTACTATGATTTTAGCTATAGCACATATGCATTATGAAGAGTATATTTTAAGTGAACATTTCTTAAATGAGTATACAAAAAGATATGCAACTCAAAATGAAAAAGAGTTTGCAGATTTTTTAAAAATCAAAGCGATGTATAAAGCTTTACCAAATCCAAGACGAGATCAAGCACTTATGGCAAATGCTATAAGAGAAGCTAAAGAGTTTAAGGTAACTTATCCAAACTCTATGTATATGGGTATAGTAGATACTATGCTTACAAGATTAGAAATAGCAGAGGCTGTTTTAAATGAGACTATAGCATCTCTATATGATAGACTAGATAAACCAGAATCAGCGAAATACTATAGAGAACTAAAACCTAAAGAATGGGTAGATTTTAAAGCTGTAAAAAGAGCAAACTCTGCATGGTATCGTTCATGGTTTGAAGGTGATGGAACATCTAGTTGGTATGAGTTTATGATACCTGATACTCAAAGTGTAGTATCAAGAAATAAAATACACGAAAATGATGAAATTAGTGATAAAAAAGATTCTCAGTCACCTTGGTACTCTAATTGGTATAGTAACTTATTAAATAGTGATAAAAGTGCAAAAAAAGAGATTGAACAAACAGAAGACTTAAAAGAAGAAGTTGATAGTATAGATGAACATTCTTCAGAACAATTACCAATAAATTAGGAGTATTTTATATATGAATTTAAATGATTATGGTGAATTTCCAGCAGATATACCAGTTATAGCAGAGGATGAACTTTTTTTATACCCATTTATGATTTCACCACTTTTTTTAAGTGATGAAAACAATATAAATTCAGCAGTAAAAGCGATAGAGGAAAATTCACTTGTGATAATCTGTCCAACAAAACCTGACCAAGAGGGAGAAGGTGATTATAAATCACTATACGATGCTGGTGTAATAGGTTCTATAATGAGAAAAGTTGCTTTACCAGATGGTAGAGTTAAGGTTCTTTTCCAAGGACTAGCTAAAGGTAGAACTCTTGGTGCAGTAAGTGATAGCCCATTAATAGCAACAGTAGATATTATAAAATCTAAAGATAAAACACCTATTAAAACAAATGCTATTTTAGAAATCGTTAGGGAAAAAGTAAAAGCACTATCTAATGTAAGTAATTATTTCCCACCTGACTTACTAAGAACCATAGAAGACAACAGTGACCACACTAGAATCATCGACCTAATCTGCTCAACTGTTAAGCTAAAAAAAGAACAAGCTTATGCTATGTTTATAGAAACAGACATAGAGAAAAGATTTTTAATGCTTATTGATTATCTTCTAGAAGAGATAGAGGCAAATAAACTCCAAAGAGAGATACGGGGTAAAGTTCATTCACATATAGAAAAAGTAAACAAAGAATACTTTTTAAAAGAGCAGTTAAAACAGATTCAAAAAGAGTTAGGAACAGATAACTCTCGTGATGAAGAGATAGAAGAGTACCGTAAAAAACTTGAAGCTAAAAAATCTAAGATGGAAGAAGATACATACAAAGAGATAAAAAAGCAGATAGATAGACTCTCAAGAATGCATCCTGATTCTTCTGATGCTTCTATGACACAAACATATTTGGAGTGGGTTTTAGAGATACCTTTTGGAGATGTAGCAAAAAAAGCACTTAAGATTTCAAATGTTGCTGAACAACTAGACAAAGACCACTTCTCACTAAAAAAACCAAAAGAGAGAATCATAGAATATTTTGCAGTAAAAGAGCTTATGGAACTTCGTGGCATCTCTGAGAAAAAACAATCGGGTGCGATTTTATGTTTCTCAGGACCTCCAGGGGTTGGTAAAACATCTTTAGCAAACTCAATAGCATCAGCACTTAAAAGACCACTTGTCCGTATAGCTTTAGGTGGACTAGAAGATGTTAATGAGCTAAGAGGTCATCGCCGTACCTATGTTGGAGCGATGCCAGGACGGATAACACAAGGGCTAATAGATGCTAAAAAGATGAACCCTGTAATAGTTTTAGATGAGATAGACAAAGTAAGTATGTCAAACCGTGGTGACCCAACGGCTGCACTTTTAGAGATACTAGACCCTGAACAAAACAGTGAGTTTAGAGATTATTACCTAAACTTTAATCTTGATTTGAGCAATGTTATCTTTATAGCTACTGCAAATGATGTTGGTCGCATCCCATCTCCACTTCGTGATAGAATGGAGTTTATAAGTGTAAGTTCATACACTCCACAAGAGAAGTATGAGATAGCAAAAAGATACCTTATACCTCAAGAGTTGAAAAAACATGGTCTTAAAAAGAGTGAAGTTAGCATCACTAAACCTGCACTAAAAGAGCTTATACATAGTTTTACAAGAGAAGCAGGAGTAAGAAATCTTCGCCGTAAACTTGCCAATATGAGCAGAAAAACTGCAAGAGAGTTGTTAGAAGATAGTAGTAAAAGTAAAGTAACCATAGGTATTAAAAACTTAAAAGACTACTTCGATAAAAGTGTGTTTGAGATAGAAAAAGCTTCTAAAACTCCAGTAGTTGGTGTTGTAAATGGACTAGCTTGGACAGCAGTTGGTGGAGATGTTCTTAAGATAGAGAGTATTCGCATCAAGGGTAAAGGTCTTCTACAACTAACGGGTAGTCTAGGTGATGTTATGAAAGAATCAGCTAGAATCGCTTTTAGTGTGGTAAAAACTCTAATAGATACTAAAAAACTAAAGATAGATGAGTCCAATATACCGTACTCAGTAAAAGAGAAAGAGGATGGTGTAAAAGTTGATGCTAGTGAAGTTTACAAAAGATACGACTTACACATTCATGTTCCAGATGGAGCTACACCAAAAGATGGACCTAGTGCTGGTATAGCGATGGTAAGTGTTATATCTTCAATCCTTAGTTCACAAAAAATTCATCCAGATATTGCAATGACAGGTGAGGTTTCTCTTAGTGGAGATGTTCTCCCTATAGGTGGATTAAGAGAGAAACTTATAGCTGCACATAAAGCTGGTATGAGAAAAGCTCTAATCCCTGCTAAAAACTATGAGAGAGATTTAGAAGATATACCAGATGAAGTAAAAGAAACTTTAGAGATAGTATCTGTTAAAAGAGTTGAAGAGGTACTTTCTTTGATTTTAATATCATAAATACCTAGTTTTGGAATTTGCTTATTAAAATTGACATAATTTTAGTAAGCAAATTTATTTTTAGTGCTATTTAAAAGTGTAGTTATAAAAT
>CAZSWW010000154.1:0-3865 GCA_964611265.1 uncultured Sulfurimonas sp.
TCAGCTCCACACTTTAATGAAGCTAGTTTTGTTTACAAGAAGATTGAGGAGTGGGATTTAGAACTTAATATAGATATGCTAGATGCTTTACAATCTGTTATAAATTCTGCAAACAAAGGTGCATATATCCAACGATATAAAGGTCTTGGTGAGATGAACCCTGAACAACTTTGGGAAACTACTATGACACCTGAAAATCGTGTGCTTCTTCAAGTGACTATAGAAGATGCAGAGGTAGCTTCAGATGCCTTTACTCTATTTATGGGTGATGAAGTTGAACCTCGCCG
This sequence comes from uncultured Sulfurimonas sp., assembly GCA_964611265.1. Classification (GTDB taxonomy): domain Bacteria; phylum Campylobacterota; class Campylobacteria; order Campylobacterales; family Sulfurimonadaceae; genus Sulfurimonas. Next base: position 288 of record CAZSWW010000154.1, read on the forward strand.
TAATTATATAGAAACTCATGCAAAAGATGTTAAACATTTAGATGTTTAGGTAGTAGATGCTACTTCCACAAACTAAAGAAAGAGAGTACCGTTTTAAGTTAGCACTTAGGATAGGTCTTCCTATCTTTGGGCTTATTTTAGCTTTAATCTCTCATACTTTTATAACTACTTACAGTAGTTTACAGCTTACTTTTTATATAGAATCTACCATACTCTTACTTGTTAGTATATATTTTATTTTTTATCTTATTTATCATGGTTTTAGTGTAAATATTACAGATAGAGTTACAAATACTTTTTCAAGAGAGTATTTGTATCAATATTTAAATAAAGAGATAAAAAAAGAAAAAAAATATACTTTAATGCTTTTAAGTGTAGATAATCTTTATGATATAAATAACCTATACGGGATGCAAAATGGTGATAAAGTTCTTTTTGAAGTTGTCCGTTGGGTAAGTGACTTTTTAGAAGCTAAAGGGATTCATAAGTTCCCTATAGGTCATATGAAGAGTGGTGATTTTCTTATAGGTTTTAAAGGTATAGATACTAAGTATAAAACTATTATGGAACTTATGCATCTTAAAATGGATGACTTTAAAGTTGATGATATGGAGGTTAAAGTATCTTTAACTATAACTGATACATCTTATTCACATGAACTTGAATATCTTATAGAGAATCTTTTTGATTTACAAAAAGAGAAAAATAAAAAGCAAATAAATCCAAATGAACTTGAATCTTTAGTTGTAAATGCTATAAAAGATAAAAGCTTCATATTAAACACACAACCCGTTTTTGATACTACAGATAAAAGTGTTATTAGAGAGTGTTTTATAAAACTAAAGACAAAAGATGCAAAGTTACTTTACCCAAAATCATATATGAAAATTGTGAAAAAACTTGGTCTTAGTGTTGAGTATGATTTAATGATTTTAGAAGAAATTTTAAAAAAATCAAATGATTTTTGTGGTGATGAAGTTTTGGCTATCTCAATCTCTCCTGCATCTTTAAGAGGTGCATCTTTTTTATCTTGTATTAGAGAGATTTTTAACCATCAAAAGATTATGTTTATTTTAAGTGAAGTTGAATATTATCCAAATATAACTAGGTACAATTATATTTTAAATTCACTAAGAGATATGGGGATTTTAATAGCCATAGATAGACTTGGTGCATTAAATACAAGTTTTTTATATCTTAGAGATTTAGATATAGATGCTATACGATTTGATTCTTTTTATACAAAAGATGCTACAAAATATAAATCTATAGTTTTAGGTTATAATGCCATGGCTCATTTAAAAGGTGTAAAAACTTGGGTTAAAATGATTGAAGATGAGAAAACTAAAAATTTGATAAAAAATATAGGTATTGACTACATACAAGGTAAGTACCTAGCTCCATTAGAGTAAAATATTATTTAAGGAATAAATATGAAATACGGTGAAAAAATAGTAACAGAATTTAATGTTGAAAAAGATTTAGAGATTTGGCCAAATAACCATGATAAGAATTATCTTATAAAGATGACATTACCTGAATTTTCTTGTCTTTGTCCAAGAAGTGGTTATCCTGATTATGCAACTATCTACTTAGAATATACACCAGATAAATGGGTAGTAGAGTTAAAAGCTATAAAACTTTATATAAATTCTTTTAGAGATAAGCATGTAAGCCATGAAAACTCAGCCAATGAGATATATGATGTTTTAGAAAAAAAGCTAAAACCAAAATATATGAAGATAATTGCCGATTATAATCCTAGAGGTAATGTTCATACAGTTATAGAGATTGATAGTTCAAAACTTTGAATTTCTTAAAAAACAATGGGGTAGTATAAAATGTTTAAAAAAATACTCGGTAGAAAAAGTAGTGGTAAAGAAGATGATAAAAATCATTCTGATTTAGTACAAAAAATAGCAAAAATGGATTTAACAGAAAAAAAAGCTTATGTGAACAACAAAATTTCTAATATGCCTATAACAAGAGATGGTCTTGCTGAAGTTTTAAATTCATTGATTAAACTAGATAAAAAAACAAATCAAAGATATTTAAAAATAGATGATAATGATGCTAAGATAAAAAAAGGGTTTGACCTAGCTATAAAAATATCTACACATAATCTTATAACTTTTCCTGTGATTAAAGCACTTCAAGAGTTTGAAAGTGTTTATAAAAATATTATAGAGAAATTTGATACTGATAATAAGCAAACTTATAAAAGTAAGATAAATAAAGCGATACAAAATGCTGTTCTTACTATAGGGGTAATAGCAGATATTAACAATGCTTCTGATATCTTAAAGATGAAGTAATTGAATTTCATAGGTTAGTTGAAGTAAATTTGAAAACTCTTTAGATGGTTTAAATCCAACTTTAACAAGTTCTTTACCATGTATAAGTGGTTTTAAATATTGTAAATTTTTCTTTTTATAACCGAGTGCTACTATAAAAAGATTTATATTTTTTAAATTAGCATCTTTTATGATTGAGTATTTTAAAGTTTTACTTTTATTGGTCACATAATCTACTATATGATGATACTGTTTTATCTCTCTTACTAATTGTTTTTGGTTTGTTAATTTTGTTATAAAACTATCTTTATTTTTTTCTGTCATTTGGTAGCAAAGTAATGCTAGTTGAGTAGTTATATTTTTTTCGCATCTATCTAATACTTCTAAAGTAATATCCCACTCTTTTTTTTCTAAATTAAGTTCATAAAAAAATTCTAAAGCATTAATTTGTTTTAAAAATGTCAAACCTATAGATGGTTTTGAAGATTTTAGTAGTTTTTTAAACTCTTCAAATATTCTCTCAGAAGCCAATTCATTTAGTAATTTATCTTTACACATATTTTGACAAATAGATATTAGTTGTTTATCTGCAACCAGCTCAAATCTCGCACAAAACTGCATCGCTCTTAAAACTCTTAATGGGTCTTCACCAAATTTAGTAGCATCAACAACTCTTAAAACTTTGGCTTTTAGGTCTTTGATGCCATTAAATGGGTCAAGTAAAGTTTTTGAAGATATATCGTAACCTATTGTATTTATGCTAAAGTCTCTTCTACTTGATGCTGTTTTATAGTCAAGCGAACTATCAACTTTTATCTCAAAACCAGTATGTCCATCAGATACTTTACTGTCTTTTCTAGGTAGAGTAAAATCAAGTTTAAACTCATCAAAATCAAGCTTACAAACACCAAAGCTTTTCCCAACACTGTTTATCGTCCCAAACTCTTTTAATATATCTTCAAGTAATTCAAAAGATGCAACATTATAAACTTCAATATCTATATCTTGTGAATTTATTTGTAAAATTGCATCACGAACATAACCACCTACGATGATTGGTTTAGCATCATTTTGAATAAGTTTATCAAAGATTTTATCTAATTTTATTGGATAATTGAACATTTTTTCTTTTTTTAATTTAGTATATCTAAAATTAAATCATATTTTTATGATGTTTTAGATATAATCGCGAAAATTTTTCCCTATAATTTGGGAATGGAGAGATACTTAATATGCAAAAAATAAGAAATATTGCCGTTATTGCACACGTTGACCACGGTAAAA
>CAZSWW010000155.1:0-3864 GCA_964611265.1 uncultured Sulfurimonas sp.
AAAAAACAAGAGCAGAGTTTTTTTCACTTATAAATTCACCTAGTGGAACTAGATACTAAAGGATGATTTGATGTTAGCATTACAAGTAAATCAAGATATTGAAAAAATATTTTTAGATGGTTTTCATAGTGATAAGGAATTATTTTTTGAGTTTATAAAAAATAGTTACGATAAAATGATAACTTTAAATAGTTTTGATAAATCTCTTAAACAGATGCAACTTCAACAAAACAATGAACTAGAAGATATATCATTTGATGGATTGATAGATGAACTTAAAACTGATACCAACACCTGAATTTGTAAAGCAAGTTAAAAAATTAGCTAAAAATTATAAAAAAATTGCTTACGATTTAGAAGAACTTAAATCTAGTTTATTAAAACATCCAACATCTGGGATAAAACTTAAACACAACTGTTATAAAATTAGACTAGCAAATTCCTCTATTCCTACTGGAAAAAGTGGAGGATTTAGAGTTATTATATATTTTATAGATACTAATGATACGATACGATTACTTTTAATCTACTCAAAAACTGAAATAGATAATATCTCGAACAAAGAACTAGAAGATATTTTAAACAAAAATGGAATATAAATAGATGCCCTTTTCCTCACTAAAAGACAAACTTTCATCTCAAAATTATTATGAGCCTTTTGGTGAAGTTGTAAAGATAAATGCTACTGTTATAACAGCTACTGGTTTAAATGTAAGCATAAGTGATATGGTGAAAATCGTATCAAATGTAACTGAACAAGAAACAGTTGGAATGGTTACAGAGATAGATGGTAAAACTTTTTTTATAACACCTTTTAGTTTTATAGATGGTTTTCGCTCAGGCGATAGAGTATTTATGGATCAAGCTGGTATGAATATACCCATAGGCGAAGCCCTACTTGGTCGTGTTGTAAACCCTTTTATGAAACCTATCGATGGTAAAGGGCTTATACATACTTCTAGTTTATCACCTATCATAAAAGCTCCCATTTCAGCTATGAAAAGGGGTATGATAGATGAAGTTTTTAGTGTTGGTGTTAAAAGTATAGATGGACTTCTTACTTGTGGAAAAGGTCAAAAACTTGGCATCTTTGCAGGTAGTGGGGTTGGTAAATCAACACTTATGGGGATGATTGTAAGGGGTGCAGATGCTCCTATAAAAGTTGTAGCACTTATAGGGGAAAGGGGTCGTGAGATACCTGAGTTTATAGAGAAAAACTTAGGTGGAGACTTGACAAATACCGTGATGATAGTAGCAACATCAGATGATAGCCCACTTATGAGAAAGTACGGTGCATTTGCAGCTATGAGTGTAGCAGAACACTTTAAAGACAAAGGTCTTGATGTACTTTTCATTATGGATAGTGTTACCCGTTTTGCTATGGCTCAAAGGGAGATTGGTCTAGCTTTAGGTGAGCCACCAACTTCAAAAGGTTATCCACCATCTTCACTTACTCTTTTACCACAGTTGATGGAAAGAGCAGGAAAAGAGGAAGGAAAAGGCTCAATAACTGCCTTTTTTACAGTTCTTATAGAGGGTGATGATATGAGTGACCCTATCGCTGACCAATCTCGTTCTATCTTAGATGGGCATATCGTTCTTTCTCGTGAACTAACAGATTTTGGGATTTATCCACCTATACATGTACTAAATTCTGCATCTCGTGTTATGAACGACATCATCACAAAAGAGCATTTTTTAGCAGCTGTCAAATTTAGAAGACTCTACACAATGTTAAAAGAAAATGAGATGCTAATTCGCATCGGTGCTTATGTAAAAGGGACAGACCCTGAACTAGATGAAGCTATGAATAAAAAATCATCAATGGAACAGTTTATGTCTCAAGATGCCACACTTAGAAATACCTATGAAGATACTGTTAGTTCCTTAATCAAACTTATGAGTTAAAGTATTTATCATAGTACCAAGAGTTCTTATCTTTCTTTCTCTGATGCTCTTCACTGATAGCTAAACTAATATCAGTTACTTTTTCAAACTTTTGCATTAAAGTAGATAAATCTTTTTCTATACCAAAAATATCCATATATGAATAAATCATATTTTCAGACTCTCTAAAAAGTTTTTCATCCATAAGCTTTTTTATCTTTGCTAAGAAACTTACTCTTAGTAAATTTCCTGTTTTAGTTTTTCTTGTAGATATTTTAAACAGATCTCCTAACTCTTTTTTAACACTCTGTATATCACCATCTAAAGCATATTTATCACATTTGAAGATTATATTTTGATAATGCTTATTTAAAAGTTTTGCCAACTCCAAATCATTTAAACTTGGATTTTCATCTAGTATCTCATAGCATCTTTTAAAATCACTATGATTATATGCTTGATGAAAAATCAAAGTATTATTATCAAGTTTTGCTTTTACTTTATTCATCTCTTGATGTGCTAAATATTCAGTATTGTTTTCCAACAAAGGTTTGATTATAGGTCTTTTTGAATGTATAATTATGTAGTCTTTCAAAGCTTCACGAGCCAAATCTTGTTTATTTATACTCATATGGTGTTGGGCTACTAGAAGTAATGATTTATATCTTTCTTCTAATTTTTTATATTCAGGAGTTGCTTTTAATGGTGGAAATTTATCTATAAGGGCATAACATATAGCATATTTTCTTTCTAAAAAAAGATCTTTAAGATGCTTATATTCTTTAAAAGCTTTATCTAATTCTTCAATCTCTTTTTGCTTTGAAATAACATCTCTATATATAGAATTAATTTTTATAATTGCTGTTTTGTCTCCATAGATAAGTCTTAAAGTTGCTTCTTTATAAGCGAGTTTATACCTTTGTTCTAAAAAATCATATTCAACAGTATTTTCAAGTAATGGGTTTGATTCTATAAGATTATATGCTTTATTTATATTGTTTTCTTCTATTAAGCAACTTAATTTATGTGTATCATAAATATTAACACTGATAATATCATTATTTTCTAACACAATATACAATAAACCATCATCACTTATAGCTATACTAATTATTTTATATTCAAAAACTAAATACTTTAAAATTGAAACTTTTTTTAACTTAATATCTACAAGTGTGATATAGTAAGTACCACTATTTATAAGTATATAGTCTTTATTTGGTGTATTGATAATTTGGGATATATATTCAAATGGTGTTAATAATCGCTTAGTAATTTTATTTTTCTCAATTGAGATAAATGACAAATAACCTTTATAATCTCCTATTATGACATTTTCTTCATCTATAAAACATACTGCACTCAGTTTTGATTTTATATTTAATCTTTGAGATCTATTTGTATAAATATCTACAATCATAACTAAACCATACTCATCAGCAGATAATACTTTAGTAAAATTAGAAAAAAGTATATTGATAAGATTATATTTATGATTATAAAATCGATTTATTGTTGCAAGTTTTACACTATTGTTATATCTAAATTGATCTATTTTAGAAGATGATGTAGCAACAAACAGATAAGTATGTGTAACATCAAAACTAATCGCTGTAATATTTGCATCTAATTCTATAGTATTTATAATTGAATTAGATTCTATAGATATTATCTTTAAAATATTTTTATTTGAATATGCTAAAAATTTAGCATCTTTACTTATAGATATGATACCTGATATATAATCAAAATTATCAATTTGTATATTCTTAATTGTTTTTAATTTTGGAGCAGAAAATATTTTTATACCATCGGTTACAGTGGAGTAATAAAATAAGTTATTATCAAGTTTAACTAAACTTGTGATTTGTGATTTTAGTTTAAAATAGGGAAGTTTTTTTTGCATAAGCAAAGCATAACTTAGGAAAAACCTAAGTTATATAGTTAAGCTAACTAGCAAGATGGAACATTACCACT